>JAAZOI010000085.1 GCA_012797825.1 Eubacteriaceae bacterium
CGCAAGCGCCAAACGTCTTTTCATACCGCCAGAATAAGCCGATACTCTTTTTTTCATTTCATTCTGCAAATCAACCACTCCCGCGCAGTATGCTATACGCTCTTTCTGTCTGCTTCTTGCCATCTTAAATAATAGCGCGAAAAACGCGAGGTTTTCCCCCCCCGTCAAATCAGCGTATAATGCGTCCGACTGCGACATATAGCCTATGTTCTGAAGCACTTTAAGGTTAGGCATCTTTCGCCCCAGCACTTCTGCGCTTCCACCGTCAGCTTTTTCCGCTCCGACCATTAATTTTACAAGAGTAGTTTTACCTGCTCCTGAGGGGCCTATAATTCCGTATATACAGCCTTTTGGTATATCCATGCTGACATTGTTAAGAACAGTTTTTTTGCCGTACTTTTTAATGACATTTTGAATTTTAATTGCCTGCTCCATAAAAAAATCCTTTCTGTCAAAATGATAATTTATTATAAATCTTTATTATGAAAATGTATACAGGCATTTACCAATATTGATTATTATTTATAATTGAAGATTTTAATTTATGATTTTAATTATTTGTTATATAATAATAAAAATATAAAAGGTGTTTTATGAATTTACAAACAGTCAATATAACAAGTGAAATAGGTAAATTAAAAACAGTTTTTCTTCACAGACCTGACGGAGAACTGCTTAATTTAGTGCCGCAAAATCTCGAAATGTCGCTTTTTGAAGATATTCCGTATCTTAAAGAAATGCAGGCCGAACATGACAGCTTTGCGCAAGCCGTATCGTCGTATGGGGCGCAGGTACTTTATATTGAAGATTTCCTGTGCGATATTTTAAAAGATAAAAACAATAAAGCAAAAATATTAAATAAAATAATAAGAAATGACATTTTAGGCTGCGGCTATATAAACAAATGCATTCTGTCTTATCTTTATGATCTGGACGCTAAAGATACCGCTAGATGCTTAATAGCGGGGCTGAATGTAAAAGATATACAGCATATTAAAAATCGCGAAGTATTAAGCGATTATATGCCTCAAATGTATATGTTTTATATGTCGCCGCTTCCTAATATGTATTTTATGCGCGATGCGGCGGCTGTAATAGGGCAAGGACTTTCAATACATTCAATGAAAAATCCCGTGCGCAACAGGGAAAGCCATATTATTAAAGCGATATACAATTATCATGACTTTTTTGCAAGTCAGAATGTGCCTCTTTGGTACGATAATTGCAATCAAGGCAGCACAATAGAAGGCGGAGACATTCTTATACTGAATAAGACGTCAATAGCAGTAGGCATAAGCCAGCGCACCGATGCATCCGCTGTGCAGATACTTGCCGAGAATTTATTCGAGAGCAATTCAGGTATACAAAATATCTATGCGATACAACTGCCTAAAATCAGAGCATTTATGCATCTAGACACTGTATGCACTATGGTTGATTTTGATAAATTTACAATTTACCCCTCAATTAATGATAACTTGAACATTGTTAAAATGACTAAAGACAAAGATTGTATTAAATATAAGCGAATTGACACTTTAAAATCCGCGCTGGAAGATGCTTTAAATATAAAAAATATACAGCTTATAAAAAGCGGAGGCGGAGACGCAATAATAGCCGCGAGAGAACAGTGGAACGACAGCACCAACACATTCGTGCTCTGCCCGGGAGTAGTAATAGCATACGACAGGAATGAAATATCGAACTGCGTTCTTGAAAAAAACGGAATAAAAGTAATTGCGGTAAAAGGCTCTGAACTGGTAAGAGGCCGCGGCGGCCCGAGATGCATGACGATGCCTGTTTGCAGAGAAGATATATAGGAGGATATTATGGCAATATCATTAAAAGGAAGAAGCTTACTTACATTAATGGACTACACAAAAGAGGAAATTGAATATTTGCTGGATTTGGCAAAAGAATTAAAAATTAAAAAACACAGTAAAATACAAGGGGACTTGCTTAAAGGAAAGAACATTGTTCTGCTGTTTGAAAAAACGTCAACCCGCACAAGATGCGCTTTTGAAGTTGCCGCTTACGATGAAGGAGCAAATGTTACGTTCCTTACAAACAGTCAGATGGGCAAAAAAGAATCTCTTGAAGACACTGCAAATGTGCTCGGAAGATTTTATGACGGCATCGAATTTAGAGGTTTCGCGCAAAAAACTGTGGAAGATCTTGCTAAATATTCAGGCATTCCCGTATGGAACGGTCTTACAGATTTTGACCATCCCACGCAGGCTTTAGCTGACGTGCTGACAATAAAAGAAAACATTAAAAAACCTTATAATGAAATTAAAGTAG
>JAAZOI010000086.1 GCA_012797825.1 Eubacteriaceae bacterium
TATATTATAATAGCGACATACGGACACGAGTACGATTATGAGGTTCTTGACAGTTTATATAAAAAGCCGTGCAATCCCGCATACATAGGACTGCTCTCGTCGAAAGTTAAAGTAGAGCAAACAATAGGAAGATTCGCGGACAGGAAAGGCGCGCAAGTCAATCTGAAAAATTTATACACTCCCGCAGGGCTTGATATAGGAGGCAGCACGCCTGATGAAATCGCGGTATCGATAATATCCCAGATGCAGGCGGTGAGATATAATAAAAAAGGGCATAAGCACTTAAGAGAAGAATGGTATCTAAGTAAATAAAATATACAAAAAGCGCCGTATGAATACGGCGCTTTTTGCTTGCGTTATTTTGTATTTTTATATAATATTTCGTATTGTATATGAATATTATTAAATGTTATAATTAATTAGTAATAAAATTAACTTATGACAAAAATGAAGAAAAGGCAGATAAAAATGATTAAAATAGAAGGGCTTCACAATACGGCTCTATGTTACTGCGACGAACTTGAAAGCGCTGCCGCGGCGCAAATAAAAACGGTATGCGATCAGGAATATTTTGCGGGAAGTAAAATCAGAATAATGCCTGATGTTCACGCAGGCATGGGGTGTACAATCGGCACAACTATGACAATCTCAGACAAAGTTGTTCCGGGCATGGTGGGGGTGGATATAGGGTGCGGAATGGAAACAGTAAAAATACTGCAAAAAGAAATAGATTTAAAAAAGCTTGACGAGCTTGTACATAAAAAAATACCGTGCGGACGCGATATAAGAAAAAGTTATCATCCGTTTAACGACTTTATTGATTTATCGCTTTTAAGATGCGCGAAGCATGTTAATTTGGAGCGAGCGAAAAAAAGCATAGGCACGCTTGGGGGAGGAAACCATTTCATAGAAGCGGACAAATCAGATGACGGGCAGATATACATTGTAGTGCATTCCGGCAGCCGCCATATAGGCAATGAAGTGGCGAAGTTTTATCAGGATGAAGGGTATCATTCGCTTTGCGGAAACGCCAGATTTCAGATAGAGCAGACGATAGAAGAACTTAAGGCGAAGGGCAGACATAATGAAATAGAAAGCACAATAAAAAGCTTAAAATCTCAGAATTCCGCTGCTTTAAGCATACCCAATGATCTTACATACGTGCAAGGCGGATTGTTTGACGACTATATTCACGATATGCAGATAATACAGCATTTCGCGATGTTAAACCGCAAGGCAATGACGGATGTTATTATAAAGGGAATGGGGCTTACTTGCGAAGAGGAATTTACTACTGTTCATAATTACATTGATACAGAAAATATGATACTGCGCAAAGGTTCGGTATCAGCGCAAAAAGGTGAGAAATTATTAATACCTATAAATATGAGGGACGGAAGCTTGATTTGCCAGGGCAAAGGCAACGATGACTGGAATTGCTCGGCTCCGCACGGAGCGGGGCGTATTATGAGCAGAAGAGCGGCGTTTGATAAGCTGTCGCTTGATGAATACATAAAAGAGATGGAAGGTATCTACACCACGTGTGTTATGAAAGACACTCTTGACGAATCGCCGATGGCGTATAAGAGCATGAATGAAATAACAAAGCAAATAACACCGACGGCAGATATAATTTGCCGTATAAAACCGATATACAACTTTAAAGCGGCAGAATAGGTTTATATTAATTAATTATATTATTAAATTGACGGAGACATAATAATGGATTTTATATTAATAAAATGGAAACTCTCTGACGCAAAGGATGTGGCGCACTTTGCGAACAATAAAAAAATAGCCGATAATTTGCGCGACGCTTTTCCGCACCCGTACACTTTAAAAGACGCACAAGAATTTATCGGTAATTGCCTTTCTGCTGATGAGTCGGAAAAGATTTTCCGCGCTATTGAAATTGACGGCAAAGCCGCGGGCAGCATAGGCGTGTTTAAGGGAAGCGATATATACAGAAAGAGCGCCGAGCTGGGATACTGGCTTGCAGAGCCTTTTTGGGGCAGGGGGGTAATGAGCGCGGCCGCTGCGCAGATATGCGCCGAAGCTTTTTACAAACTTGATATAGTCAGAATTTTCGCGGAGCCTTTTGCAACAAACGCCGCAAGCAGAAAAGTGCTTGAAAAGGCGGGTTTTGCACTGGAAGGCGTAATGAAAAACGCCGCGGTAAAAAACGGGCAGATAATTGATTATTGTATGTATGCATTATTAAAAGTGTAATAACCAATACTATTTATCAGAATAAAAACTGTTGTATTAAAAGCTTTTAATATGGTAAACTTATGAAAACATTGCAAGGAGGATAGAATTTTATGAATAAAAACGCGTTTCGAAACATTTCCTACGGATTATACGTTCTTTCATCATGGGATAATACCAGCCCTACCGGTTGCACGATAAACAGCGTTATGCAGATAACGTCGGAGCCTGCCACAATTGCGATAAGCGTAAACCATAATAATTTCACAAATTCATGCATTGATAAATCAGGTAAATTCGCCATATCCGTCTTATCGGTAAATTCCGACCCGTCTATAATCGGTACATTCGGTTTTAAAAGCGGAAAAGACGTTAACAAGTTTGAATCGGTAAAATACGATAATATACAAGGTATGCCAGTTCTTAAAGATTGCTGCGCCTATATTATCTGCGAAGTGATAAACAAAATGGAAACGGACACGCATACCGTATTTTTGGGCAAAGTCGTTGACGCCGATATTTTATCTGACGGCGAACCTATGACATACGCATATTACCATAAAGTCATAAAAGGAAAAAGCCCCCAAAACGCTCCCACTTATATTGCAAATGAAGGCAAAGAAAATATGAATAAAGGAAAATATGTCTGCAGCGTTTGCGGATATGTTTACGACGGCGAGATACCGTTTGAAAATCTGCCCGATGATTACAAGTGTCCTGTTTGCGGCGCGCCAAAATCGGCTTTTGTAAAGCAGCAATAAAAACCTATATAAGTCTCACATAGAATAAAAAACTAACGCCGCTTATCGCGGCGTTTTTATATGTCTGCTGTTTATAAAAGTACATAAGCGTCTATAGGTATTATATAAATAAAAAAGAATAAGGCTTTTATATGTCTTGTGTAAATAAAAAATATAAAGCTTTTATATGTCTTGTGTAAATAAAAAATATTAAGCTTTTATAAATCGTATTTTCGGCCATGCATATCAGCAAAATAAGTGGCTTTGTAATCGAGAAGATAACTTATAAAATCCACCTTGCGGTTAGCATTAGCGTATTCTATAAACGCGCCTATATTGTCTTTAGTTATAACATCGGCAATAGATACTAAATCTCTCAAAGTTGTGACATAATATTTTTTTATTATCTCAATAACAATATCATTGCCGTTTGCTTTTATAAAGCTGATATAATTTTGAGCCGCATCAGCCGTCCATGTTTTAAAGTCCGCAAGCCTGCTTACGGCAACCGTAATTTTAGTTTTTTTGTCTTTAATGAATTCAAATAATTCATCGTATATTTCAAAATCTATAAAATATCCGTCTTTGGATATACAGAATGAATGTAAAAACATTTCATAGCGCGCTTCATCTTTAAAAAAATTTTTAGGTATCGCAACGAATGTAATGTCTTTATCTAAATTATTTGAGAATTTTATTTCAAGGGGAATTTTTATTTCGTCTATCAAATCTGTAAGCTCAAGCGATTTATTATCGGTAGGGCGCATAATTATCTGCGATAAATTCGCGCATTCCGAGAAAAGTCCGCCGCCTGTAGAATCAATGCTGTCTGGTATGCTTACCTGAGACAGGCTTTTGCATTCGTAAAACGCGCCGTAGCCAATGTTATCCACTCTGTCGGGAATGTATACATTATCAATTAATTCGCATCCGCTGAAAGCCCAGTGACCGATGGATGAGACATTTTCGGGGATGCTGAGATTTTTTAAACTTTTGCACGCATAAAAAGCTTCATCGCCTATATATTCCACGCCGGCGGGTATTACAATTTCAGAAAGCTTTGTGCATTCCTTAAATAAGCTGTCTTTTATAGCTTTTGTGCTTGGCGGAAGGGTTATTCTAAGCAGTTTGTTGCAGTCCGAAAAAACGCCGATACCCAGATTGGTGACATTTTTCGGGATAGTCACGTTTGCAAGCCGGCGGCAGGCGGAAAACGCTCTATCGCCTATAGTCGTGACATTGGCAGGTATATGAATGCCCGCAAGGTTAGTGCAGCCGTTAAAAGCTCTGCTTTTAATTTCCGTAACGCTTGAAGGGATGTCAATTTTCGTAAGACGTATGCATGTTTCAAATAATCGCTCTTCTATTACAGTAATGCCGTTAGGCAGGTTTATTTTAGATAAGTTTCTGCATAGAGAAAACGCTTTAGGCTCAATTTCGCTAACGGTCAGCGGAAGCGCGAATTCAAGAATACTGTTGCAGCCTGTAAATGCTTCTGCGCCTATTTTGCATACTTTAGAAGGAATTTTAACGCCTGTAAGTTTTACGCAGTTTTTAAATATTCCGCTGCTTATCTCACTCAATGCGGATGAAAGGCTTATGCTTTTTAATTTGTCGCAGCTGGCAAAAGCTTCCGCGCCTATGTGCTTTACAGAGCTTGGAATTTCAACGTCCGTTAAACTGACGCAATAAGAAAAAGCATTATCTCCAATGGATATAATGCTGTAGGGAAGGTCTATATTTTTTAATTTCAGACAACCTTCAAAAGCTCTTGCGCCTATTGAGGTAATACCTGACGGAATGTTAATTTCCATTAAATTGGTGCAGCCGAAGAAAGCGCTCGCACCGATTGCCGTAACATTAATGTCGTCAATTCTTGAAGGCACATTGCAGAACGAAACGGTTTTATCTGAGTTTTTATACTTTGTTATTGTTATTTCGCCCGTGTTTTCATTTAGTAAATATTCAAACTCATCAAGGTGCATTTACATTTTCCTTGTCTATAATTCTTTTACCATTTCTTCAAGCTTTGTCATATCCTGTATAAGAGCTTTTTCTTTCTGGTCAAATAAAAGTTCTTTGTTGTATCTTAAATACGACGCGTTCGGATGTTCGGCAAGGAAGCGTATGGAATGATAATTATAAGTAAGTTCCGTTACAAATATTATTAATTCCTGACCGAGACCGAAAATAGAGCTTATGAATTTAAAAGCGTTGTCAAGCGATACGTTTACTTCGCTTGCGCGTTTTTCTTCCTGGCTTGCTCTTTTTGAGAAATAATCTCTTATTTTCTCAAATGCCTTAAATCCGTCTTCGCCCGATGATGCGTTTGCGTCTTCTGTATATTTCTTTAATAAAGCAAGAGCGTTTTTATAGTTCTGTACTTCTTTTTTGTCTATTGTGCCGTTTGCTATATTCTGTGTGATAATGTTTTCCGCTTCGGCGCAGTAATCCACAACGGAAGTATAACTAAAATCTTCCGACTGATAAAATTCGCGCAGCTGTTTTAAGTAATTATATAAAAGCTCTGTAATTGTTTCGTCTCTCATGCAGGCATTCATAAGCGACGCCACTTTTTCAAGCAGCATGCTTAAAAAGCTCAGTTTTTCGTCAAACGAAGCGCGCATGATTTTGTCTCTGTCGGCAGTGTTTAATACGCCCGCTAAAATGTCGTCAAAATTATAGTCGTTTTTGTATTTATTGTATAATTCATAAAAATTAGTAAAATGCGCCGCGACATCCTTGTGCTGAATATACTGAAGTACAAGGGATTTCTTGACTTTAATGTTAAGCTGTTCGTACATAGTTATAACTTGAGATAAATCGTCCCAGCCTCTTGCCGTTACAATTTCTTTTCCTTCAACAGTGGTCTCCACTTTGTAAAAATTGTTTTCGTTTATGTCAAGATAGCTTATTATGGCGTTGTGTACGTTATACTCATACGCGTATTTTTTCCATACTTTATAATCGGCTTCCACGTTAACAAGCTTTATTCTGTCAAGCGTAACCGTATCGAATTCTTTTACGGACTTATTATATTCGGGAGGGTTTCCCGCAGCTACTACTACCCAGCCGTCAGGAACTTTGTGCTGGCCGAATTGTTTTAACTGCAAAAATTGCAGCATGGTGGGAGCCAGAGTTTCAGAAGCGCAGTTTATTTCGTCAATAAACAATATGCCTTCTTTTTTGCCTGTTTTTTCCATCGTTTCATAAACGGACGCGATTATTTCGCTCATTGTGTATTCCGTTATTTTATAGCAATCGTCTCCGTATTTTCTGTCTGTAATGAACGGAAGGCCTATAGCGCTTTGCCTTGTGTGGTGCGTAATGGAATAGGATACGAGCCCTACTCCGACTTCTTTAGCTATCTGGCTCATAATAGCCGTTTTGCCCAGCCCCGGAGCTCCGATAAGAAGTATCGGTCTCTGCCTTACGCGGCTTATTGCGTATTCGCCGAATTCGTTTTTGGTTAAATAGATTTTTAAAGTGTTTTTTATTTCTTGTTTTGCTTCAAAAATATTCATACTACATCCTTTTATAATCAAGTGAATTTATTTCATTTTTTGATAAAACTAATTTTATAGCCCAAGGGGGGACAGTTATGCTTGTAGGCTCTTCATCGACAAACACAAACGCCGTCTCGTAATTTTTAGGCGGGACTTCGGGAAACACTCCGTATCCGTCCGTAAAATATATAAGCCCGCGCAGATTGTGGAATTCTTTTTTCTCTATCAGGTCGTCAATATAGTTAAAAACAGGCCTGAAATCCGTACCGCCGTTTCCGAAAGCCGTAAATTCATTGAGCAGCGTTTCCATTTCTTCGGCGGTAGTTATTTTATCATCTCTTTTAATATCCGCGTCGCATTGTATTATATGAATGTTAACTTTTGACGCAAACACTTCGGAAGAGAAAAGTATTGAGTAAGTATATTCCAAAAACTTTTGGATAAGACCGTTTGAGCAGCTGCCCGAGGTGTCTATGGCTACGGCGAACTCTCTTATTTTTTCGGATTCTTTATATTCAAGCGGTTCTATAAGCGGCATATTTTTATATAAGCTTAACCCGAAAGTATAATAGATGTAGTCAAATTCTTCGTCGTTTATTACGTTTTCTTCCTGCAGGGCGGCAAATTTTCTCAAAAAACTTCCGTAATCATATTTTCGCTGGTTGTTTATTTTCAAATGCTGAAGCAAATCCATGCTGTCTTCGCCGATTTGTTTGTTAAACGATTCTAAATCTATTTCAAGTTTTTCGCTTACGTCTTCCCATTCTTCTTCCGCGTCTTCAAGGTTTTGCTGTCTTAAAAAATCCTGTATTTCTTTGCTTAAATCCTGATCGCTTTTTTTGTTTTCCTCATCGCTGTCTTCTTCTTTAAATTCTATTTTAGTTTCCATATCGTCAGGATTGGGTTTTATTTCCTGATTTTCCTCGTTTTCATTATTTCCTTCTTCGTCTTTTTCAAGATCCTGAATTTTATCGCCGTCTGATTTGCTTATTCTGTGCCATATTTTATGGTCATCCAGCAAAAATAAAGCGGCGTCTTCCTTGACTGTGGCAAGAAGTGCGGGGTCTTCCGTTAATTTATAATATATCGACTGCGCGTTTTTATACTTAAGCGATGAGAGGGCGTTGTATATCGCCTGCTTTTTCGGTTTATCTACGCTGTAGTCAATAGATTTTGATTTTATGCCGTCTAAAATATATTCAGCTGCTATATCGCATGCTAAATCCCACACTTCAGCGTTTTTGGAAACGCAGTTGAAAGGATGGCGGAATATGCAATGCAGCAATATATGAAATTGTGTTCTGTTGCACAAAAATCTGCTCGTTTTGAATGTGTCAATTAAAAATTCGGGATTAAACGAAACCATTCTTCCGTCTGTCTGTATGCTTTTTATCGAGTAGTTCGGCATAAAACGCAGTTTGCTTAACGCATACTCTAAAAAGCGCATGGAAACAACAAGTTCATTTCTGGAAGACTGAACTATTCGTCCCGATATATTTTTTTGCAGTTCGTTAACTTCTTCTTTAAGTTGGCTCATATTTTAATATACGCAATATTCCTATAGTTTAGTTTTTAACAATCAAAAATAATTATAGCATTAATGGCATTTAAATGAAAGAAATTTTTCAGTATACTAAAAAACATTTATTTACATTGAATTTTTTATATTATAACTTTAAAAAAGACCAAATTATAGCTGATTTTATATATTTATTAATAAAAAATATATTGACATGAATAATTATGAGTATAATAATATAACTATATCACTAAGTAAGCCGGAAAGAGGAATATATGAGCATAGATATAGAAATAACTCCTATAAAAAGAGAAAACGAGAAATTATACAAAAAAGTTATAAATACCGTTATGTCGCTTATTGAAAAAGGAGAACTTGAATACGGGGATAAACTTTATAATGAGGAAGAGCTTATAAAAAAATTAAATGTAAGCCGCTCGACTTTACGCGAAGCGTTAAGAGTGCTTGAATTCATGGATGTACTTACCGTCGCTCCCAAAAGAGGAATAGTAATAAACGATCCTCAAAACAGAGTAGACTATCCTCCGTTAAAATTTGTATTGCAATTCGAGAAGATATCTAAAAGAGAAACTATAGGACTTCGGTTGGGTATAGAATCCCAGGCTATGCTTACAGCAGTTGATAATTTAGATGACGCAGCAATCTCAAAGCTGCTCGTTTTAAAAGACGAGTTTATAAAAGAGCATGAATTAAACAAAAAAATAGTCGTTGACAAAAAAATTCATGATTACTTAGTTGAGTTATCAGGCAATCAAACGCTTATTAAGTTATATAACACTTTCAGCGATTTATTTGAAGAGCAATTAATAGAAGCTGTTAAGAATGTTTATAAAAGCGACAAATATGATACTTTGGTAGAAACGCACTGTACAATAATAAACTCAATAATAGAAAAAGATGTTCCTAAAGGACAGGCAATTTTAAAAGAGCATTTTATGGATTCGCTTAAAAATTATTTAGACTAAATATGACAAGATAAAATTATTTAATACAATATCATTCATTGATATTGTATTTTTTTTGTCAATGTGCTAACATAAAGTATATTAGTATACTATCATTAACACCATATATACATACAAGGAGGTAAATATGGCAAAAATTGAAGTGGCAAAAGACAGATGCAAAGGCTGCGGTTTGTGCATTATGAATTGCCCGAAAAAAATTATTAAAATCGGAAGCACAATGAATCCCAAAGGCTATTTTATAGCTGAACAAATTGATGAGTCAAAATGCACGGGGTGTGCTCTGTGTGCGGTTATGTGCCCTGACATGGCAATAACTGTATATAAATAAGGAGGCAATGTATGAAGAAGTATTTTGTAAAAGGCAATGAAGCTATTGCTGAAGCCGCGCTCAGAGCCGGCTGCAGATTTTTTGCGGGATACCCTATAACTCCGCAAAATGAAATACCTGAACATTTATCAAAAAGAATGCCTGAAGTAGGAGGATCATTCGTACAGGGCGAAAGCGAAGTGGCGTCTTCTTATATGGTTTACGGCGCTGCTATGACAGGAACAAGATGTATGACATCTTCATCCGGATGCGGTATAGCGTTAAAAGCTGAAGGCATAGGATACATAATAGGTGCTAATCTGCCCGTTGTTATTGTTAATGTAGGCAGAGGCGGCCCCGGACTCGGACAGATCTTGCCTTCACAGCAGGAATATATGTCGGCTACGAAAGCTCCCACAAACGGAGGAGCCAGAGTGCTTGTATTAGCTCCCGGCACTGTTCAGGAAGCTGTTGACATGACATATGAAGCGTTTGATCTTGCTGATAAATACCGCACTATTTGCTACGTCCTTGTAGACGGCGTTATCGGCAATATGATGGAAGGCGTAATTTATCCTGAAATGAGAGATCTTGCGGATCTTCCTAACAAAGACAGCTGGAGAATAAATAAACGCAACGCTGACGGCTCGCAAAGACTTTTATCTTCATGGTATAACTCAGGCGAAGAACTTGAAGCGGAAAATATCAGACACGCGAAAATGTATGAA
>JAAZOI010000087.1 GCA_012797825.1 Eubacteriaceae bacterium
ATTTCACGGCAAGTTCGGGATATAATTCTTTTGTAATAGCGCCGAGCAGGTTAGTATCCTGAGCAACCATTTTTATTGCTTCTCTTAAGTACATATAACCTTTAATATGAGCAGGGACTCCTATTTCATGCAGCATTTTGGTAATGTGCTTTTCGTAAGCCTGAGCGGAATAAAACTGTATGTCCTCTTCTTCTTCTTTAAGATTAAACTTGCTTACGAATTTATTTTCACTTACATCCAACAATCGTTTAACCACTATATTGTTATCAATAGGCTTGATTAAATAATACGCCGCTCCCGCATCAACAGCATTTTTTATGAAATCATTTTTTCCTGATGCCGAGATTATAACAAATTTGGGCATTTGATATTTAGATGATTTGCTTAGTTTGTTCATTACCTCTATACCGTCAAGTTCAGACAGAAAAATATCAGATAGTACAATATCGGGACAATTTTTACTGCTGCAAAAATCTGCCAATTCTTTCCCGTTTGTAAATTTCCCAACAACCTTAAACTTTTTAGTCAAATTTAACACATCTTCCAAGGTATCCATATAAGATGCGTTATTATCTGCCAAAGCAACCTTGCTTATCATTACATCCTCCTTATTGTTTAATTTTTCTTTTTTATTCCCCGTCTGATTTTTATATTCTATTAATTTCTTTAAATTCCTTCAATTAAAATTATAATTTGTTAATTAATATCTAAACCCGCTTCATTAACCATCCATTCGATAAATATCCCATATCCTTTTTGCGGGTTGCTTACAAGCACGTGCGTAACCGCCCCTATAATTTTGCCTTCCTGAATAATAGGGCTTCCGCTCATGCCCTGAACAATGCCTCCCGTTTTTTTAAGAAGCTCTTTATCAGTAACTTTAATTAGCATGCTTTTTGTACTTTTAGTACGCTGGTTATATTTTTTTTCAATTTCTATATCATATAATTTAGGTTCTCCGCTGTCTATTGAACATAATATCTGCGCTTTGCCTGTTTTTATTTCTGCTTGCGTTGCTATAGGCATCGCAGACATGCTTTGATTATTGACCGTAAGCAATTTGCCGTATAAACCGTACTCGGTGTTTTTGCTTAACTGACCGATCTCATCATCTTCATTATAAAAGATGCCTTTTATCTCACCCGGCACGCCTTCTTTGCCTTCAACAACGGATATGACATGCGCGTTTACAATGCTTCCGTCTTTTACAGGCACTATTATACCCGTTGTTACATCATTAATAGAATGGCCTAAAGCTGCGAATAATGTTTTATCGGTATTTAAAAATGTCATTGTGCCTATGCCGGCGATATTATCCCTTGCCCAAAGTCCTATCATATATGAGCCGTCAGCAGAAAGCGCCGCCGATATTTTTGTGGTGATATACTGATCGCCTCTTTTTAATTTCACTTCAACTGCTTTATTTTTTTTGTCTTTCAGTATTTCTTTTATATCTTCAGCCTGGTTAACTTCCTTGTTGTCAAGCTCGTGGATAATGTCGCCTACTTTAATGTCAGCGTCTTTTGCGGGGCAGACTTCCTTGTAATCATTTGTCTCAATATTTTCAAGACCGACAACTATGACGCCCTTTGTATTCATTTTAACGCCGATAAGCCAGCCGCAAGGTATAAGCTTGACATCTGGTATAACGTGCACGTCAATAGAGCCTACAGGTATGAGACCCCATGCTTTTAATTTTATTTTAAAATCACCTAATTGGTTTGAATTTATAGTCGCAGGACTGTCGGGAGAAATCTCGAATTGTTTTGTGACGCTTCCGTTTACGGCAACTGTGTCTTC
>JAAZOI010000088.1 GCA_012797825.1 Eubacteriaceae bacterium
GAATTTTCGCGCTTTCTGCCATGAATTTTACTCCGCAGAATACAATTGTTTGATTGGGGCTGTCTTTTGCTATTTTGCTAAGATAATACGAATCCACGACATAATCGGCTATGTCCTGTACTTCATCCGCTTGATAGTAATGCGCTAAAATAAGCGCGTCTTTTTCTTTTTTAAGTTTATTTATTTCTTCATTCAAATTCATCAATTTACCCCGTATATAACATTAATAAAGAAATTATTCCCGTATAGTTTTTTTTTATTAATATTAAATACGAATAAACACACAAAAAAAGCTGCAAGTTAATGCAGCTTTTTTATTAAATTTAAATTTTTATGCCTGCGCCGGTTTTTTCTTTGCAAGAACTCTGACACCTTCAATTAATAAGAAGATTGCCAATATTACTAAAAGTCCGGCAAAGATAATTTGCAGACCTTGTGTAGAGAATGTAGCTTTTCCTGCAGCGACAATTTTGAAGTTGCTGATAAGGGTAATTATCATTGCGCTTATTGTCGCAACATACATAAATGCCATCGGGAAGTAGAACATTTTGTTGTTTTTGCCGATATTTCCGAGCCATACAGCTACTGCCAAGAGTGCCAGAGAGCCGAGCAACTGGTTAGCAGCTCCGAACAGAGGCCATACTTTAGCATAGCCGCCTACAGCCAGATAACCGCCTATAGCAACAGTAATGAGCGTTGAGAAGTATGGATTTGTTATAAATTTTTTCCAGCCTTTAAGTGACTTAGCATCTTCGCCGCTTTTAAGGAAGAATTCTGCAAACATGTACCTTGCAAGACGAGTTGCAGTATCAAGAGATGTTAGACAGAATACCGAAACTGATAAAATGATTAACGCATAAGCTACTGTGTAAGAAGATGCGCCTGCAAAGCTTTGTATCATGGTTGCGATACCTGTTGCAAATACTGCTGTCGGAGGAAGCGCTGAAAGCGCGCCGTCTTTAAACAATATACCTGCAGCGATTAATGATACAGTTGCAAGAGCGCATTCAATTAGCATTGAGCCATATCCTATTACTCTCGCGTCTTTTTCGTTATCTATCTGTTTAGCTGTTGTTCCCGAAGAAACAAGGCTGTGGAAACCTGAGATAGCTCCGCATGCTACTGTGATAAACAACATCGGGAATAGCGGGCTATTTCCTTTTATTCCGTTAAAACCTGTAAACGCCGGTAACGCTACTGTAGGATGAGCAACAAATACGCCTATAAAAGCTGCTATCATCATGCCGTAAAGCAAGAATGAGCTTAAATAGTCTCTTGGCTGCAATAGTATCCATACCGGTGTAACAGACGCTACATAGATGTAGATCAATACTATTACTAACCAAGTATTTCCAGTTGCATAGATTGGGAATTTAATTCCTATTACAAGAGAAACAATAATTAAAGCTACGCCTATTACCGAGCTTATGCCCAAAGGCGCTTTTTTGCGGTAAACAAAGAAACCGAATAATACCGCCATAACAATAAACAAACAAGAAATTGTTGCTGTAGTGCCGTTTGCTGGTACTTTTGCGCCCTGCGCATTGAAACCGTTGAAAGTTCCGACAACAATGCTGGTAAACGCAGCTACAACAAGCAGCAATGTGAGCCAGGCAAAAATTAAAAAGAGTTTTTTGCCTCTTTCGCCTATGTTTTCTTCGATGACATAACCAATTGATCTTCCTTTATGTCTGATAGAAGCAAACAATGCCGAAAAGTCCTGTACTGCTCCAAAGAAAATGCCTCCCAATACTACCCATAACAATACGGGCACCCAACCGAAAATCGCAGCCAGTATAGGTCCGTTAATCGGGCCGGCGCCGGCTATTGAAGAAAAATGATGACCGAGTAAAACCGGAGCTTTAGCCGGACAATAGTCCAAACCGTCGGCCATTGTGTGAGACGGAGTCGGACGGGTAGGGTCTACTCCCCAAACTTTAGCAAGCCATTTGCCGTAGAATGCATAGCCTAGAACTAAGCATACTATGGAAATAAATAGAATGACAAGTGAGTTCATAAAAGTCCTCCTAATTTATATAAAAATTTTTTAGAGACTTTTTAAAATTTTTGCCAATTTCCTTTCCGCTTGAATTGGTTATAATTTTTTTTGACGAAACGTCGAGCAATGCTATCCTAAATTCCGTCCAGCCATGTAAAGAAAATTTAAAATTCTTTCTAAAAGAAAGCTTTGCGGTTTCTTTTAAAACATCTTGCTGCGGACTTTCGGTTATTATAACCATTGATATATATGAAAACATATGCTCGCTGTGAGGTTTAATTTTTGTTAAAGAATAATTAATTACTTCAGAAAATAATTTATTTAAAGTTTCGGCATCCAAATTTTCGCAAATTATAAAATAAACATATTCGTTAGTTTCGGCAGCCCATAATTTAGCTTTTTTTATCATGAAGTATTTTTCTCCGCGTGAATGATATTCAGCGATTGCATTGTACTCTATACCGTTGATTGTTACATCATTCTTCACAGTGAAATAACTTAAATAAGTTCTTATAAGTTTGTCAAATACTTCTTGTTTAGTTAGTCCAACTTCGTCTGACATGCGCCACCATTACTAAAAAGAATAAAATATTATTTTTAAATTACAGTTATTATTATAAACCTTTATTAAGAAAATGTTAAGTATTTTTTATTAAATTATATAGTTTTTTTTTTATAAATATGTATATATATGTGATTTTGCATAAATATTTGTTTAATTATCTCATTATTCCAGTAAATATATTGTATTATTCTGTCGTAAATTAAAATATTTTGATTTCCAATATAAATATTCATCATATGATGTTATTGAAGGGAGTCATTAAATAATAATGAAAATAAAACCCAAAATAAAAAATTATAATAATATAGGTTCTGGTAAATCTGACGCCATGGCTTTTTTACGCGGAGGCAGAGACAATAAGAATTTATTTGGAACAGTAAGCTTCACACAAAAACTAAATGGAGTGCTTGTAACTACAGAAGTATTTAATCTGCCTGTTAATGATCAATATAAAAGCGCTTTTCACGGCTATCATATACACTTTGGAAGCAGATGCAGCGGAGATGAGCAAGATGAATTTGCATATACGGGAGGGCATTATAATCCGCAAAATTATCCGCACTCTTATCATGCGGGGGACTTGCCGCCGCTGCTTTCAAATAACGGATATGCGTATTCATCGTTTCTTACTAATAGATTCAATGTAGATGATATTATCGGAAGAACGGTTATAATTCACGCCGACGCTGATGATTTTACTACGCAACCGTCAGGGAATTCGGGCAAAAAAATAGCCTGCGGAGAAATTATTAAAGCATAAAGATATTACGCGTATTAACAATAAAGCCTTCATTATTGAAGGCTTATTTATTTCACATATAATTTTTTTACACATATACTGCAATAGAATTTAACTGCGGTTAAAGGTTTATTTGGCAGGAGGTAATTTTAAAGGTGAAAATTATTCTTAAAATCTTTATTGTTTTATTAATATTAATTACGCTTTCATTTACGCTGATTTCTTGTGCAGGCAGGCAAAGCGGCGAGCTGAAGGATGTTAAACTTACTGAAGTTACACGCAGCGTATTTTATGCGCCTCAATACGCCGCGCTGGCGCTGGGTTATTTTAAAGACGAGGGATTAAATGTTGAGCTTACAACTTCGGCAGGCGCCGATAAGGTAACTGCGGCAGTGCTTGCGGGTGAGGCTGACATAGGGTTCTGCGGACCTGAATCGACTGTTTATGTATACAAAGAAGGCAGAGAAAATTATATTATAACATTTGCTCAGCTTACAAAACGCGACGGTTCGTTTTTAGTGGCACGACAGCCCGATCCTAACTTTACATTTGACAAACTTAAAGGCAAATATATCATAGGCGGAAGAAAAGGCGGAATGCCCGAAATGAGCCTTGAATGGGTATTAAAAGAAAACGGGCTTGTACCGGGAGTAGACGTAACTGTTGATACTAGTATACAATTCGCGGCAATGGCCGGAGCTTTTATGCAGGGAACGGGAGATTATGTAACATTGTTTGAA
>JAAZOI010000009.1 GCA_012797825.1 Eubacteriaceae bacterium
GAGACCCGCAATTGTACCTACAACCGCCATAGTTACAAGCGGTATAAGCTTTATAACCGTTGTCGAGACTTGCAGTTTGCCCGCAAGTTTAGGCGCAAGCCCGTTAACTGCAAAACCAACGCAGAGATACAATGCGGCTATTGCCATATTCACTTCCCCGAATTGGTCAATTTGAAATAAAGCGCAAGTATATCTTGCCGCTACCCAAGCAAGACAAGAAGAAAGTACGGGATAATATATCGTTGTCATAAACCACCCGACATAATATCCGTATTTAGTTCCAAGCGCGGCTTCAGCATAATCCACTATGCCGTTTATTTTAGTATATTTGCTTCCGAGAGTAGCAAATACAATTGAGCAAATGAGCATTATAACGCCGACAAGGCCTACTACCAAAAGGCTTTGCCCGAGGTTTGATGTAAGACTCATTACTTTAACGGCTTTAAAGAATATGCCGGAGCCGATTACGATACCGACAACCATTGAGATTGCGGTCGGCAGCCCGAATTTCTTTTCAAGTTTGTTTTCCAATTAAAAACCCTCCCATATGTTAAATAATTTATTTTGAAATGTATTAAAACATTTTTAAGCATTTTAGGGGTTTTAACGGCAAAAATTATGAGTAGCTATCCCCCTGCATGCACGAGGCTAACTACTCTGTTTATTTGTTTATTATTAAATATGTAAAAAATCGTTTTATAAAATGGTCGGAGTGAGAGGATTTGAACCTCCGGCCTCTTGAACCCCATTCAAGCGCGCTGGCCAAACTGCGCTACACCCCGACTTAAAGCATTTTATATTATAGTCTTGTATTATGCTTATGTCAACTTTTAAATTGCATTAAATACCTTTAAGAGCTTTTATTTCATCAATCAGAGCAGGCACAACTTCAAACATATCGCCTACTACGGCATAATCGGCAAAGCCGAAAATCGGAGCTGATTTATCTGAGTTTATAGCGATAATAACATCCGAAGACGTCATCCCTGCGGTATGCTGAACCGCTCCCGATATGCCGCAGGCAATGTAAAGCTTAGGGCTTACAATTTTGCCCGACTGCCCTACCTGACATTTTACTGAATACCAGCCGCAGTCCACTATCGGACGTGTGACTGCTATCGCGCCGCCAAGCAGGTCTGCAAGTTCTTTGAATACTGCAATCTGTTCCTGATTTTTAACGCCTCTTCCTATTGCTACAATAACTTCCGCATCTTCGATTTTTATATCATCCGTGCTTTCATTTGCGGTGTAATTTTTAAATATTGTTCTTATAGTTTCCAAAGGCGTGCTTATTTTTTCTCTTATTATGTTTATATTATCTCTTTTTACAGGCAATGCCGCTTTAAATACGCCCTGGCGTATTGTGCCTATCTGCGGGCGCGATTTTTCGCATACAATTGTCGCCATTAAATTGCCGCCGAAAGCGGGTTTTGTCCATTCTATATCCTTTGTTTCAGGGTTATAATACAGCTCGGTAGTATCCGCTATGGAGCCTGTGTCAAGCCTTGCCGACAATCTTGGAGCCATGTCTTTGCCGTTATCGGTAGCGCCCATAAACAAAGCGGACGGATTATATTTTTTGCACAGTTGAGTCAGAGCAAAAGTATAAGCGTCTGTAGAATAATGCTTATATTCTTGGCCTTGCACAACAATTATTTCATCAACATCAGCATTTGATATTTCATCAATAGCTTTTTCTGCGGCATCGGAAATTATTACCGCAACCAGTTTTTCACCTGAAGCGTCAGCTATTTTTCTTGCTTCGCCTAATAATTCAAGTGATACTTTCGCGGCTTTGCCTTCAGTTAATTCAACATATACCCAAATATTTTTATAAAGTGATTTATCCATTGCCGCCTCCTAAATAATCTTAGCGTCAACAAGCAATTTTGCAAGTTTTCTGCCAGATTGCTCCGCTGTTTCTTCGCATATTATCATGCCTGCCTGCCCTGCCTGCGGCACAAAGCTTTTTGTAACTTTAGTCCTTGAGCCCGACATTCCTATCCTGTCCATATCAAGACCTTCTATCTGGCTTGCCGAAAGTATCTTGATTTCTTTTCTGTTTGCAGCCATTTTGCTTTTCATTGAAGGATAGCGCGGAGTGTAGTTTGTTTTAGTTACAGTTATTACACAAGGAAGCGATGCGGCAACAGTTTGCCTCCCTTCTTCCAATTCCCTTAAAACGAGCAGACTTCCGCTGTCAAGTTTTACATCCATTGCGCTTGTTACCTGATTATAATTTAAATGTTCGGCAATCTGCGGCCCGACTTGTCCTGTTTCTCCGTCTAGCGTATGCTTTCCGCAAAATATAACATCAAAACCTGCCAATTGTTTTGCCGTCATGCTAAGCGCATAGCTGGTTGCTAAAGTATCAGCATCCTTAAACGCTCTGTCGGTAATAAGCACGGCGTCATCCGCACCTACCGAAATGCATTGCCTTAACGCTTGTTCCGCCTGAGGCGGCCCCATGCTTATTACTGTAACATTTCCTCCGTACGTTTCCTTAAATTGCACGGCAGCTTCCAGCGCGCACGCGTCGAGCGGATTTAGTATTGCCGGCACGCCTTCTCTTATTAAGCTTCCCGTTACGGGGTCAACTTTTATTTCTTCTGTATCCGGTACCTGCTTTACACATACCAATATTTTCATTACAGCATTCTCCTTATGTTAAAGTTTAATAAGGGCAGATTTTATCTGCCCATATATTATTTGAATAATTTGCAATAAAAATTATCTTAAAATCGCGTTAGCGATAATCTGCCTTTGAATCTGGTTTGTTCCTTCGAATATCTGGAATATTTTAGCGTCTCTCATTCTCTTTTCAACGGGGTATTCCCTGCTGTAGCCGTATCCGCCGAAAATCTGAACGGCGTCGGTTGTTACGTTCATTGCCATGTCGGAAGCGAATGTCTTCGCGATAGCCGCTTCTTTTGAATATTTCGCGCCTGATTGAGCAAGAAACGCGGCATTATGCGTTACTGTTCTTGCGGCTTCTATTTGAATTGCCATATCCGCAAGTATGAACTGCACTGCCTGATGAGTCGCAATAGGTGCGCCGAACGGTTTTCTTAGTTTGGAATACTCAATGCAATCCTCAAACGCTCCCTGCGCGATGCCTGTTGCCATTGCGGCGCAGAATATCCTTCCTTTGTCCAAAGCTGACATGGCAAGCTTAAATCCCAGACCTTCTTTGCCTATTAAGTTGGCAGCGGGCACTCTTACGTTATCAAAGAACAAATCGCAGGTGTTAGAAAGCCTTAAGCCCATTTTGTTTTCTTCTTTGCCTATTTGTATGCCTGCTCTTTCTTTTTCCACTATAAAGGCGCTTATGCCTCTTACTCCGGCTTCGGGATTTGCAGTTGCAAACACAACGTGAATATCACCGTATTTACCGTTTGTTATAAATGTTTTCGGTCCGTTTATTATATAGTCGTCACCGTCGCGCGTATATGAGCAGCGCAGAGCTCCGGCATTTGAACCCGAATCGGCTTCCGTAAGCGCAAACGTCATAAATCCGCCGGGCGCCATTCTTTCCGATACACTCTTTTTCTGTTCTTCACTGCCGTACTCGGCTATGCAGGAAAACGCAAGACCGTTAAGCGTAAGCGAGACTGCAAAGCCCGCGTCCACTTTAGCCAACTCTTCAAGTACAAATGATATAGTATTATAGTCAAGCCCTACACCGCCGTATTTTTCCTCCATATCCATACTGTGGAACCCAAGTTCAAAGCCTTTTTTGTAAAGCTCAAGAGGAAATTCTCCTTTTTCATCAAGTTCATATATATGAGGTTTTACTTCCTTTTCCATAAACTCTTTTGCGAGCGCAACCAAATCTTTCTGGTCCTGATTTAATATCATTGACATAAACTTTCCTCCTTAATAAACATAAAATTATTATACACTAAAGTGCCGGCAATTTTAAAGAAGTATTTTTTCCAAATACGCAAAATATGCATTGATTTTATCGTTTTCATTATTTTATAATGATATCAATGAGAATTTAATTTTAGGAGGATAAATATATGGAACTTGTAAAACAGTTTGATGAAATGCTTAAAGAATATATAAGACCTTTGAGTTTTCCCGTTGCGGTAAAACTTTTAAAGAGCGGCGAGGATTTCCCTCAAAAAGCGCGCAATTTAAAACAAACTTACGGTCATCCGCTGGCGCTTTGCCAAAGCATAGCAATAGTAAGAAAATACGGCTGGACAGTTGGCATTGGCAAGGGTGATAATGCCTGCGGTCCGTCGCTTGCGTATCTTGGATGTATGCCGTATACCGAGAAGCAAAAAGAAGGCGGTATAGTATATCCCCTATACGCGAAAACGCTTGAAGCAGGCAAACGAACGGAAGAAGCCGCTGCAAGACTTGAAGAAGGCACATTTGAGCGCATTATACTTGCGCCTTTATCTAAAGCTGAGTTTGAACCTGATGTTGTTTTAGTATACGTAAACCCGGGACAGGCCGCCAGACTGATACAGGGCGCCAATTACGTAGAAGGCGGATATGTCGGCGCAAAAGCTACAGGCAGAGCCGCGTGCATATCCGAAATAGCTTCTACATACAAAACACAGGTATGCAACATCACTATACCGGGAGCCGGTGAAAAAGTATTTGCAATGACTGCGGATGATGAAATTATTTTCTCAGCTCCGTACTGCAAGCTGGCTGATATTATAGAAGGTGTGACAGCCACTCATAAAAGCGGCATAGGTCGATATCCGTGGCCTATAGGCGGATTAAAAGCCTCTCCCGCGATGCCCGATTGCTATAAGTTCCTTCAGGTAATGGCGGGGCTTGAAGAAGAATAAAATTAAATCATTATTTGGTTTATAATTATGTTATAATAATAAAAACATAAAGATTGGAGTTGAAAGGATGTACAACTTATCTTGCTAAAAATTATCGGCATAACACAGAAATTCAGGGTATTTACAGCCTCTGCTTTGTTATGCTTACGCAAGAGAGTTAAATTCTATTCACTCATAAATTAGTTTGCACGTATA
>JAAZOI010000089.1 GCA_012797825.1 Eubacteriaceae bacterium
TGACAAGCGACAGACCGTATAGAAAAGGGCTTAGTTGTCAAAAGGCGTTTGGCATTATAAAAGAGGAAAGCGGTTCTCAATTCAATCCCGAAGTTGTAAAAGCATTTTTTAAAACGGAAGAAGAAATTTTAAGTATATATGAGCAATTAAAAAACTCTGAAGACGCTTTTGCTAGACTTAGGGAGGTTTAATTTGTTTTTTGTTATTTTCTTAGCTTTAGGCATTATTATCGGATACATTTTAAAAGGAAAACTTTCAAATTTAATAAATGTAAACATTAGAATGATTTATCTGCCGATAGCGGCGCTTGTCTTTTCCATAATCGCAAACAAATTGCAATGGTATACGGCTCGCCATTTTGTTTTATATATATTAATCATTGTATTTGTTATAGTTAATATAAAAGAATCAAAATACTATATAATTGCGGGGCTGGGTTTTCTAAGCAATTTTATTGTAATATCTGCAAACAATTTAACAATGCCAGTAGGGTATAAAATTGAAGAACTGCGTCTTTACATAAACGCGTACAACATGCTCATTAATGGTCAGATACCGGGTTACGCGCTTGCGTCGCAGCAAACAAAACTGTATTTTCTTGCAGACATATTCTATGTTCCGTTCCTTCCGAAACTGGGATTTTTCTCGTTGGGCGACGCGCTTCTGGGCATAGGGGGCATGCTGTTGATAGCCTCGTTTATGAAAAAAAAGCCGGAACAAAAGTCAGAGCAAGAAACAGAACAAAAGTCAGAACAAGAAGCAGAACAGTTAGATTCAGAATAATAAATTATTATTTCGCTTAATATTTTTTACTTTATTTAGAATTATCATCATAATTAATAATTAAGAGATGTAATTATGGAAAAATATAATGTGTTTAAAAAGATTAAGAAAGCCGGCTTAAAATAAAACCTCATAAAAGAGACGGAATTAATGGGATGCTTAAGCTAATTTATTATTACCGAATTCCGGAAATAGATGTATTAATAAGACTTTTGTTATTACTAAAAAAGAATATACAATTTCTTTTTTTGATTCCTATCATCCCCGAATTTCAGATCCCGGCGCCTATTGCAGCGCAGTGGTAATTGATGAATATACAGTTGCCTATATGTTAGGGAATCACGGATGGTCGAGCGATTGGAAAAAAATATCAATTATGGAGTTTGCAAAATATCTTCAAAAAAACTGGGGAGTAGAGGATTGGTCCGGGGCATATAAAAATTATATAGAATTAAGAGAAAATCTATATTATAAAATAGACAGTTAAATGACATAAGTTAAATTATTTAAAATTACAAGTTTAATAGCTTGTAATTTTATTGTTTATAATAAAAATACATTTATCACGCCTGTGGATCTATAAATATATTGAATTTAAAAAAGTTTATGTTAATATAATGGTGTTTATGTTTCTATTCTGTATAAACGGAATCGGAGGAGATTATATAGATAAATTATTATTTTGATCAGTAAATTATTTTAAAAAGGAGCATAAAATGAATAAAACCATAAACAGATCAATAATTTTTGGCTTGATTTTAGTGGCTGCCGGCATAATATTTGCGGGAAACGAGCTGGGATATTGGAATATAAATATATTTTTTAGAGGATGGTGGACGCTGTTTATCATAATCCCGTGCATTTTAAGCATAGTGGAAAGCGGATTTAATACGGGAAATATAATAGGTCTATGCATCGGCGTATTTTTACTCTTGCAGCAGCAGGATATGTTTTATGAATACAGAAAACTTATATTCCCTGCAGGCGTTATAGCAATAGGTCTTATCCTTATATTAAAACAAAATAACAGAAGCCATCATGAATTTAAAAATAACGCATCTGCGCAAAACAGCGCGGGAAACGATTCGGATGCAAATAATAAAGAATTCAGAAAAACATCAGATATAATAAAATTGACCGCTATATTTTCAGGTCAGAATTATGAAAAAAATAACGAGACATTTAACGGAGCAGATTTGACCGCAATTTTCGGCGGAGTGGATTTGGACATAAGAAACACAACAATTGATACTGACACAAGAATAGACGCGTTTTGCATGTTCGGGGGAATGGATATTCTGGTGCCGCAAAATGTACCTGTTAAAGTTCATTCCACATGCATTTTCGGCGGAGTTGATAATTGGGCGCAAACAGACGGCGCACCTGCAATACACGTATACTGCACATGCGTTTTCGGCGGCATCGACATTAAATTTAATAAAAATAA
>JAAZOI010000010.1 GCA_012797825.1 Eubacteriaceae bacterium
ATAAAGCTGTTGTGGATGCGTGCAAAGAATATCTGCCGACTATATCCTGCAGTTTATCCGATGCGCGGGTTAATATCTTCTATGAAGACGGCCTTAAATTCGTGCGCCGCAAAAAAGATAATTATGACCTTATAATAGTGGATTCCACCGACCCTTTCGGACCGGGAGAAGGACTTTTTACAAAAGAGTTTTACGGCAACTGCTATAACGCCTTGAAAGATAACGGCATACTTGTAAACCAGCACGAAAGCCCGTATTACGCTAATGACGCAAGAGCTATGCAGAAAGCCCATAAGCAAATTAAATCAACTTTCCCGATAAGTAAAATATATCAGGCGCATATCCCGACATACCCTTCGGGGCATTGGATGTTCGGCTTCGCGTCAAAAACATTTGACCAGATAGCAGATTTAAAAGAAGACATATGGAACTCACTGAATATAAACACAAAATACTACAACACCCAGCTGCATAAAGGCTCGTTTGCCATACCAAACTATGTAAAGGAGCTTTTAGAAAATGTTTAATAAGCATGATAATGTTTTTATAGGCTGCGACAGTGAATTCTTACAAAGCAAAATAGTGCTTTTCGGAGCGCCTTTTGACGGCACAACTTCTTACCGCCCCGGCGCGAGATTTGCAAGCGCGGCGATAAGAGCTGAAAGCTACGGTATAGAAACATACAGCCCGTACTTAGATAAAGATTTGACGGATATTTCAGTATATGATGCGGGCGACATCGAGCTTCCTTTTGGCAATACCCAAAGAGCGCTTGATATTATAGAAAATTTTGCTGAAAAGATAACCTCGGCAAACAAAATGCCGCTTATGCTCGGAGGTGAGCATCTGGTTACATTATCAAGCATAAAAGCTCTTGCGAAAAAATATCCCGATATGCATATAATCCACTTCGATGCTCATACGGATTTACGGGACGATTATCTTGGCGAAAAACTGTCTCATGCGTGTGTAATGAGACGCTGTTGGGAGCTGCTTGGAGATAGCAAGATACACCAATTCGGCATACGCAGCGGGGATAAAGACGAATTTTACTGGGCGGAAACCCATGTAAATATGTGCAAGTTTAACTTTGATACGTTAGATGATACTGTCAGACTTCTTGCAAATGCGCCTGTATACCTTTCAATTGACTTAGACGTTCTTGATCCGTCCGAGTTTCCCGGCACGGGAACGCCCGAAGCTGGCGGCGTAAGCTTTAACAATTTGCTTGATGCGATAAAAAAAATATCCAAACTTAACATAATAGGCGCTGATATGGTGGAATTATCCCCCCCTTACGATAAAAGCGGAACATCAACAGCTCTTGCTTGCAAGCTTTTACGAGAGCTATTATTAAATATATACAAATAAAAGGAGAAGAAAAAATGGGAAAAGCTTTAATAATCGGCTGCGGCGGAGTTGCCGGTGTTGCAATCCACAAATGCTGCCAGAACCCTGAAGTATTTGAAGAAATTTTAATAGCGAGCAGAACAAAATCTAAATGCGACGCTCTTAAAGAAAAACTGCAAGGCGGAAAAACAAAAATCTCTACAGCTAAAGTCGATGCCGATAATGTTGAAGAATTAATTGCTCTTATTAATAAATTCAAGCCTG
This sequence comes from Eubacteriaceae bacterium, assembly GCA_012797825.1. Taxonomy (GTDB): domain Bacteria; phylum Bacillota; class Clostridia; order Eubacteriales; family UBA1433; genus UBA1433. Next base: position 1,615 of record JAAZOI010000010.1, read on the forward strand.
ACGTAGTGCTTAATCTTGCGCTTCCCTATCAGGATTTAACAATAATGGACGCATGTCTTGCAACAAAAACAAACTACGTGGATACGGCAAACTATGAACCGCTCGATACCGCGAAATTTGAATACAAATGGCAGTGGGCTTACCAAGAAAAATTCAAAGAAGCTGGCATAACCGCACTTTTAGGAAGCGGTTTTGACCCGGGCGTTACGGGAGTTTTCTCCGCATACGCTATGAAGCATTATTTTGACGAAATTCATACAATTGACATACTTGATGCCAATGCGGGAGATCACGGCTATCCTTTCGCGACTAATTTTAACCCCGAAATCAACATCCGCGAAGTAACGGCAAACGGAAGCTACTTCGATAACGGCGAATTCATCGAAACAGAACCTATGTCAATAAAAACAGTTTATGACTTCCCTGTTATAGGACCAAAAGACATATACCTTCTTCACCACGAAGAAATGGAGTCGCTTGCGCTTAACATAAAAGGCATAAAGAAAATAAGGTTCTGGATGACATTTTCGCAGAACTATCTTAACCACTTAAAAGTGCTTGAAAACGTAGGTATGACTTCAATTGAGCCTATAGATTTTGAAGGCAAACAGATAGTGCCGCTTCAGTTTTTAAAAGCCGTTCTGCCCGACCCGGCATCACTCGGTCCCAGAACTAAAGGCAAAACCAATATAGGGTGCATTTTCCAAGGTACTAAAGACGGTAGTCCTAAAACATACTATGTATACAACGTATGCGACCATGAAGAATCTTACGCCGAAGTCGGCTCGCAGGCAATATCGTATACAACGGGTGTTCCCGCTATGATAGGCGCAATGATGCTTATGACAGGCACATGGAAAGGTCCGGGAGTATTTAATATTGAGCAGTTTGATCCCGACCCGTTTATGGCGGCGCTTAATAAATTCGGCCTTCCGTGGCATGAAGATTTTTCTCCCGAACTTGTAAAAACGGAAGTATAAATGGATATAAATTTTGATAACATTGCTACGCCTTGTTACGTAGTAGACGAGCGTTTGATAATAAAGAACCTTGAAATATTAAAAAAAGTTACAGACAGCACAAACTGCCGCATTCTGCTTGCGCAGAAAGCTTTTTCAATGTTTTCACTTTACCCTTTAATAGGAAAATATTTAAACGGCACAGCGGCAAGCTCTCTTAACGAGGCAAAACTCGGACATGATGAAATGGGAGGAGAAGTTGCAATCTTCTCCCCTGCCTATAAAGAGGAAGAATTTGATGAAATTCTTGCTTACAGCGACCATGTCATTTTTAATTCTTTTTCGCAGTATAACAGGTTTAAAAACAAAATAAAAAATTCGAAATCTGAGTGCGGCCTAAGAATAAACCCCGAATACTCTGAAATTAAAACCGATATTTACAATCCGTGCTTTAAATATTCACGTCTGGGCATAACGCTTGAAAACTTCGAGGAAAATGATATTTCAGGCATTGACGGTCTTCATTTTCACACGATGTGCGAGCAGAATTCGGATGTTTTAAAACGCACCATAAAAGTAATAGATGAAAAATTCGGTAAGTATATACAAAAGATGAAGTGGGTTAATTTCGGCGGCGGTCATCATATAACCGCGCCCGGATACGATATACAAACCCTTATTGAATGCATAAACTTTATAAAAAACAAATATAACGTAGAAGTTTATTTAGAACCCGGAGAAGCGATAGCGCTAAACGCTGGCTATTTAGTATCAAGCGTAATTGATATAGTGCAAAACCAAATGGAAATAGCAATCCTCGATACGTCCGCCGCGTGCCATATGCCCGACGTGCTCGAAATGCCCTACAGACCGAATATAATTGGCGCAGGAGCAATGAATGAGCTGAAGTATTCTTACAGACTGGGAGGCCCTACCTGTCTTGCAGGCGACATTATAGGCGATTATTCTTTCAATAAGCTGCTGTCTGTAGGAGATAAGCTGGTGTTTTGCGATATGGCAATATACAGCATGGTAAAAAACAATACGTTCAACGGTATAAATTTGCCCTCCATTTACGTATACAATGAAAAGGAAGGCATAAAACTCATTAAACAATTCGGCTATGAGGATTTTAAGTCAAGACTTTCTTGACTTATTTTTTTGCTATGTACGATATGCCCACAGCGTCAGGACCGGCATACGTTCCCACAATGCTTCCGATGTCCGATATTAAAATATCTTGCGTGTCTATGTGCGGCTTAAAAAATTCAATACATTCGTTTAATATTTCTTCCGAGTTTGATGAGCCAAAAGCGATGGGATAACTATAATCTATGCCTTGCTTTTCTACATAATCCAGCATCCAGCGGAAAGCCTGCTTTCTTCCCCTTGCTTTGCCAACAGATTCAACTTTACCGTCAATTATAGCAATAATGGGGTTAATTCCAAGCACGCTTCCTACAACCGCCGTGCCCGCAGAAATTCTTCCGCCCATTTGCAGATACTTTAAAGTGTTCACAACAGCAACAAGCCTTACGCGGCTTTTAAGGTTTTCAATTTCCGCAACTATCTGCGCCGCCGTTAAGCCTTTATCTCTAAACCTTACGGCTTGATGTATTAACAGCCCTAGCGGGAATGTAACATTTTGAGAATCTATTATATAAATATTTTTGTCATTATGCATATCCCTTGCCGCTACAGCTGATTGAAATGTCCCGCTTAAATGCGAAGATATGAATATGCCTACTATTTCATCGCCGTTATCAATATACTTTTTAAATAAATTATCAAACTCATACGGGTTTATCTGAGATGTTGTCGGAAGCTCTTCTGACTGCGCAAGCTTTTTATAAAACTCCGCGCTTGTAATATCAATACCGTCTCTGTACGCGCCGTCGGCGAAGTTTACCCTAAGAGGTATTATATCAATACCCAACTCTTTTCCGTGTTGCTGTGAAATATCGCTTGTACTGTCTGTTATTATGCGAATCATTTTATTCTCCGTTTTTGTATTATAATTATATACTTTCCTTAATAATTCCTTAATCAGTATATATATATATGTTTAATATTTGTCAACCGAATATATGATAATTATTTCTTGCAATTTTTATTTATATCAGTATAATAAGTTTATTTATATAATAAATAAATGCAAAATATAGGTGCTTAATGTTAGATTTTAATAAAGTTAAATTATCCGATAAAGAGTGGATAAAACCGCTTTTAGCCCTTTCCGACTTCAACGGATGTCATCAAAACTTCACGAACTTGTTCTCCTGGGCTGATGTCTACAATTACAGAGCCGTTAAAATTAATAATTTTTGTATAGTGAAAGCCGATTACGACTCAGACTATCCGTACTATATATACCCTACGGGATCGGGAGATATTGCTCCTGTTATAGAACAGCTGATAACAGACGCTGAAAATAATAACCATAAATTCACTATGGCAGGCCTGCAAAAAGAAAATGTGGATGAATTAGAACGAATTTTTCCAGGCAGATTTGAATTTACTCCTAATAGAGATATTTTTGATTATATTTATTCAATTGATAAACTGGCAAGTCTTGCGGGAAATAAGCTTCACTCAAAAAGAAACCATATAAACTATTTTAAACAGAATTATAAATGGTCTTTTGAGCTTATAGATGACAGCAATATTTGCGAATGCTGGGATATGACTATAGACTGGTGCATAAAAAACGGCTGCAAAGACGACCCCGAACTGTCAGAGGAATTATGTTCAGTCAGAAAATGTTATAAAAATTTTAAAGAACTCGGACTTGAAGGCGGTCTTCTTAGAGCCGATAATAAAATAGTTGCCTATACTATGGGCGAAATACTTAACTCCAATACTTATGTAATCCATATTGAAAAAGCTTTTAATGATATAAGAGGCGCATACCAAATGATTAATCAGCAGTTTGCCGCTGCCGTTAAGCAAAACCAACCGGAAATGGAATACATAAACAGAGAAGAAGATATGGGATACGAAGGTTTAAGAAAGGCTAAGTTATCATATTATCCCGATATATTGCTTGAAAAATACACAGCGCATCTTGCAAAGTAAAATATAAATAGGCAGGTGTCTTTATGATACAGATAAGATTTGCCGAATATTCCGATACTGATAGTTTAAAACAAATATGGCGCTTATGTTTTCATGATGATGAGGCTTATATAGACTTTTTTTATGCTAATAAATTCAAACCCGATCAAACAGTTTTGCTGCTTGAAAATAACGTTATCTCAGCAATGCTTACTATGCTTCCCCTATCATTGTCATCACCGAATTTTGGAGCATTTGACACAAGAATGCTATACGCAATAGCAACTCATCCCGATTATCAGGGCAAAGGTCTTGCATCCAAACTTATAAATCACTGTAATGACTTATTAAAAGAAGAAAAAGTAAATATGTCGGTTTTGGTTCCCGCAAGTAAAGACCTTTTCGGCTTTTATTATAAGCTGGGTTATATTGACGGTTTTTATATAAGAGAAAGAGTTTTATCGCAAGAACAGATTAACGATTTTATAAATTTGATTATTGATTGTTCTATTAAGCCGATTGAAGCAGACGAATATAATTTTTTGAGAAATAACATATTAAAAAACCGCGCAAATATAGAGTACACTGATGATGATATCGCTTATCAAAAGAAATTATCAAATACTGCAAGTGCTGATATATTTGAAATCATAATCGAAAATACTGTCGGATGCGCAGTTATTGAGCGGTTGTCTGAGGATAAAATATTCATAAAAGAAATTTTGCTTGACGAAATTTATTTGAAAAGCGCTTTAATATATGTTGCGGATAAATTCCCGGCAGCGCATTATATAATTCGCACTCCCGCGGATATGGGTGCAAGTATAGGCGGTAATTTACGTCCTTTTGCCGTATACAAACCTCTTTATTCTAAAGATGATAAAACACCCAATTTGGCAATGGCAGCATCATATAAGCCTCTTAATGATTTCTCTGATTTAAAAGAAGATAAAACGGCATATCTGGCTTTGGCGTTTGACTGATAAATAAAAAAGAGATTTAAAATCTCTTTTTTTATTCCCTATTCGTTTAAATTCCTTACTGATTGCCTTATTACAATATCAT
>JAAZOI010000090.1 GCA_012797825.1 Eubacteriaceae bacterium
ATTTATGTTTTAAACAGTTAATATATGTTATTATAAATATTATATATTAAGATTACTTTACTATTGACGTATGATTATTTTTTGGTAATATATATAAGCTACAGTTTATACCCATGCTGAAAAGGGGATTTATATGAGTGCAGAAAATAAAAGGCCTTCTTTTTTAAGAGGAGCTTTGATACTTACTATCGGGAGCATACTTGCAAGATTTCTGGGTTTATTTTTTAAGATACCCCTTGCAAGAATTGTAGGCGACTACGGTATGGGACTGTATGCTTATCCGTACCCTATATACTCCTTTTTAGTAGCCGTATCAGTTATGGGGCTTCCGCTTGCTATATCGAAAATGACAAGCGAAAGCATAAGCTTAAATAAATACGACCAGGCGAAAAAAATATTCAGGTTATCAATGTCAGTTTTGATAGCTCTCGGACTGTTCAGCAGCTTACTTATAATCGTTTTTGCAAAACCTGTAATCCATTTTTTAGGATGGCCTGAAGAAACTTATATATCTATATTAGGATTATCATTAACGCCAATATTTGTTTCATATATGGCTACATACAGAGGATTTTTCCAGGGTATGCAGATGATGACGCCTACCTCGTTGTCTCAGATAATTGAATCTATATTCCGCGTCGTAGTGGGGGTAGGGCTCGCATACTTTTTAATGAGTACAAAAGGCGTTGCATGGGCGGCCGGCGGCGCCAGTTTTGGAGCTACGGCAGGGGCATTGGCAGGCGGAATATTAATGTCGATATTATATAAAGTATATAAAAGAAAAGGCAAAACCATTCTTAATATGCCAGGCGTTAAGGAATCAGAAAGATCTTCAAGGCTTATAAAGACGCTTTTTGCTATTGCTATACCTGCATCGCTCGCCTCAGTTGTAGTTTCTATAATGAATATGATAAACTCAGTAACAGTTGCGCGCTGTCTGCAAAGCGCCGGATTAAGTTTAGTTACAGCGACCGAACTCTGGGGACAGCTTTCACAGAAAGTACAGACATTAATAAACGTGCCTATGATGGTTGGTGTCGGGCTTGCCGCAGCGCTTGTTCCGGCAATCAGCGAATCATTCGCAAGAAAAAATTACAAAGATATTGGCGATAAAACTGCGTTAGCGCTGAGATTTGTGATGATTATCGGCATACCTTCCATGATAGGGCTTTCAGTATTATCTGATCCTATTATAAAACTTTTATTCGGAGCAGATTCAGGCGGCGGGCAAATGCTTAAATTTTTATCGTTTGAATGCGTTACGTCTGTTGCCTATATTACATGTCAGGCTGTGCTGCAGGGAATGGGGAAAATGATGCTACCTATACGCAATTTGGCAATTGGGGCGGTTGTTAAAATGATACTTAATATAATATTGATTTCAAAGCCATCGTTAAATATATATGGAATTATTATTGCTACATTTGTTGCGGATATAACAATACTTACATTAAATTATTTAAGTGTTAAAAAATATATTAAATTTAAACTTAATAAAGTAAATGCGTTTGTAAAACCTATATTAAGCGGGATTATTATGGGAATTACAGTTTATTTCATATATGGTATAGCAAAAGATATTATAGGCAGCAATTTATCGGTAATTGTTTCCATTGCGGCAGGAGGAATTGTTTATTTAGCGGCGATGCTAATATGCGGCGGCATAGAAAAAGACGAGATTGCAGGACTTGTTAAAAGAAAGAGAGCATAAAATGAAAAAAATTATTATAGGAGGTATGGGTACATCTTCTATAGAACATATAACTTTGAAAACATACAACTCAATATTAAACGCCGAAAAAATATTCATACGCACAAAAGTGCATGAAAGCGCAGAAGATATATTAGCATTACGTCCTGACACGCAATGCTTTGATGAGATATATGATAAGTATGATAATTTTGAGGAAGTATATGAAAAAATAACCGATATATTAATTGCTCAGGCATATGAATCTGATGTTTTATATCTGGTTCCCGGCAGCCCCGTATTTGCGGAAAAGACGGTAGAACTTATAATAAAAAAAGCGCAATGTGATAATATAGAAGTTCAGATTCTTCCATCAGTAAGCTTTGTAGACGCAATATTTTCATCAATGAAAACAGATGCGGCTCATAATATAAAAATATTAAACGCTTTAGAATTAAAAATTAATCAGTTTGACAAAAACTGCGTTATTTTAATATGCCAGGTATACGATAATTTTATTGCGTCGGAAGTTAAGCTTAAATTGATGGAATATTATAATGAGAATAAAATTGTATATATTATTCAAAACGGGGGGGATGAAAATGCGAATATAATAAAAACCGAATTGCACGAATTGGACAGGCAGTTGAAGTTTGACCATATGACAAGCGTTTACGTGCCTTGCGATATGGAAATGAATATTCGGGATATGCACAGCCTTGAGGATATAATGGACAAATTACGCTCAGAGGGCGGCTGCAATTGGGACAGGTGCCAAACTCACGAAAGCCTGAAAAGGTATATTATTGAAGAATGCTACGAAGTAATTGATGCTATAGAAAAAAATGACGGGCAAATGTTATGCGAGGAGTTGGGAGACGTTCTACTGCAAGTATATTTTCACGCAAGTATTGCTAAAGAAGAAGAATTGTTTGATATACGTGATGTCTATGAAGCAATCTGCAAAAAAATGATAAACAGACATCCTCATGTTTTTAAGGCTAAGAATGATTTTTCCCCTGATAAGGTTGAGAAAGAATGGGAAGCGATAAAGTTAAAGGAAAAGGGATATAAAAAAACAAGCGAAAGCCTTATGCAGATGCCCAAACAGTTGCCGGCGCTTATGTATGCGTCAAGAGTGCAGGACAAAGTTAAAAAAGCCGGATTTGATTTTGAAAATATTGAGCAGATTTATAATAAACTTGATGAAGAATTACACGAATTTATTGAGGCTTTGAAGCAAAAACAAATACAAGATATAAAAGACGAAATGGGAGACTTGCTGTTTTCTATAGTTAATATTTCAAGGTTTTTGAAAATCGACAGCGAAGAAGCACTAAAAAATGCTACGAATAAATTTATTAACAGGTTTGCAATAGTAGAAGAACTGGCATTATCGGACGGTTCGGACATTAAAAATATAAATTATAAAAAAGCCGATGAATATTGGAATTTAAGTAAAATAATTTTAAAGGAGAAATATAAAAATGAAAAAAAATGAATTGATCAGCGCAATAGCGGAAAAAAGCAATGTTAAAAAAATCGAGGCAGAAAGAATGCTTGATGCATTTGTAAGTATTGTAGGCGAAGAACTTAATAAAGGTGAAAAATTAACAGTTCCCGCACTGGGCACTTTCCAGATTAAAGAAAGAAAAGAAAAAGAAGGCAGAAACCCAAGAACTGGCGAAAAAATGGTTATAGCTGCCGCTAAGGTTCCATCATTCAAAATAGCAAAGAATTTAAAAGAAAGTATAAAATAAGTAAATTCCCCGCATTGAGCGGGGAATTTTTATACAAAAAACGTTTCTATAAATTTGCAGATATTTACTATGATTAAAATATGTTTTTTAAAAATTAAATTTATGTTATACTATCAAAGATATTTTTATTGGTAGTAATATCGAAAGGATACATGCACTAATGGATGATGAAAAGAAACTAAATATTGAACATCTTATAGAATTTATGATTATTAATGTCGAACATGCACGCCATGTAGAAAATGAACGACTAAACTTTACGTACATATATGTAGCGGCCATTATAGGATTTTTTACATTCATTTTTAATGCAGAAGCATCTATTAATTCTATTTTTACTTTGTTATTTCTGATTGCGTTAGGTTTTATAGGCTTTTTGCTTACAAAGCGTTGGAGTGATGTTTTTGACGGTCATATGAATAAAGCCAAAGAAATTGCCTTAATGATTTACGGAGATAAAAACGTAAGCTCTAATGCAAAAGAAGCATCGCTATTAATATACGGTATTGACGACCAGGATAAACACGAACCGCTTTATAACAGATATTATTATTTCAAACATGATTATCGTCATCGTGCGGTACTGCGCAGATTAAGACAGCTCTCGCAAATAAATCAGCATGTTACATATGAAGAAGCGGCATGCAGCATTAATTTTAATTCAAAGTGGCATCGCTCTTTTCAGATACGCACGAAAGATTTGTTTTATTTATTTTATTTTATAGTTATTTGTACGCTTTCAGCATTGTTGATTTATAGCATTGTCAAATTGCACGGTTAAAACAGGAGGCATAATTTTGAATCAGATAAAACTTGCAGCATTTGATATTGATGACACACTGCTTAATAAAGACAATGAGTTACCCGAATCAACATTGGAAACTTTGCAAAAAGCGCATAAAAACGGAGTGATAATAACACTCGTCAGCGGAAGGGCATATCCGTCGGCTTATAAAATAGCGCAGAAACTTAGCTTTAATGTTCCGATTATTTGCTACAACGGCGCAATGATTAAAGAAGCTGATAATTCTACTCCGATTTTTATTAGCAATGTGGAACAAGAAATAGTGCATCAAATGGTTGATTATTGTCATAAATACGGACTCTATTTACAAATTTACGATGAGCAGGACAATATTGTTGTGGAAAAAATCAATGAAAAAACACTTGCGGACCCTGATTATTACAACACAGGCTGCCGCGAAGCTGGCGATTTTAATAAACTAAAAAATATTAATACGCCTAAGATGATGATATTTGATAAACCTGATAATATTGTGCGACTGCAAGCCGAATTGCAGTCTATTTTTAGAGAGCGTCTGTATTTTACGCAATCAAAAAGCCATCTGTTGGAAATGATGGCGCCCGGTGTAAACAAGGCAGTTTCGCTGGCGCGGTTTGCGGAAAGCCTGTCTTTATCTTCCTGCGAGGTTATGGCATGCGGCGATAATGCCAATGACATTGAGATGGTTAAATGGGCGGGTGTGGGAGTCGCGGTAGCGAATGCAACGCCTGAGCTAAAAGCTGTTGCTGACTATGTATGCAAGTATGAACGGAGCGACGGAGTTGCTGAGGCAATAGAGAAATTAATTTTGTTTAATAAAATTTAATTTAATTCATCAGAATATATATTTTTGTTTAAAAATTAAATTTAATCTAATCTAATAATTGGCTGCTTCTATCAGATTCTATCAGAGTTATTTTTACAGTAAATACAGTGCCGTTTGTGCTTCTGTATATTTTTAACTCGACCTTATCGCCGGGTTTCTTCTGCAAAAGTATTTTTGTAACGTCGGTGATATCTTTGATTTCATTTCCTTCAATAGCAGTTATTATATCGCCTTTTTTAATTCCTGCGATCATTGCGCTTTCGTTTATGATATCATGAATATATATTCCTTTAGGAATGCTATAGTATTCTGATGCTTGTTTATCAATAAACTGATAGCTTACACCGAGAGCCGCGCGGTTTTTAACATGACCGTATTCTTTAAGCTCATACGCTATTTGCAATGCGACATCGCTTGTTATGGCAAAGCCAAGACCTTCAAAGCCGTCTGCAACAATTTTTGAAGAGTTTATCCCAATTACCTGACCTGAGGTGTTTATTAGAGCACCTCCGGAATTGCCGGGTGATATTGCGGCGTCAGTTTGAATGCATGACACAATATAACCCTCTGATGTTACAATAGAGCGGTTTGTTGCAGAAATAATCCCCATAGTAGTGGTGCTGTTAAAAGCAATTCCGCCAGGGTTGCCAACAGCGAGAACAATATCGCCCACAGAGGCATTTTCCGCGCTTTTAAAATCAGCAGCGGTTAAATTATTTGCATCTGCTTTTAATAATGCGATATCGGTTGCGGTATCGCTTCCGATTAAAGACGCTGAATATACTTTTCCGTCATACAACATTACTTTAAAACTGCTTCCGCCCTTGCTTACATGAGCGTTTGTAATTATATAACCATCTTTGGAGAGCACGACGCCTGAGCCTTCGCTTACGAGTGTCTGAGCGCTTACATCACTGTATGAAAGTACTCCTACAACTGACGGAACTACTTTTTTTGCAATCTGGGGCAAGGACAGATTTTGTTTTGTTAGTGTTTTATTATAATTTTGAAAATCATTAGGAAGCGTTATTATTTGTTTTGATAATAAAAATAAAAATGAAAATATAGAAACAAAGGAAATAAATGATACGAAAAAAATTAAAAATATTATTTTTGTTAAAGTACTCTTTTTTTTAGGGCTTATACTATATTTAATGTGATACATATCTGCTCCCGAATATAAAATAAAACCTATTATAATTAATACGCAGAAACTACGTATTTAATATCGATTATTTATTAAGTTGATAACAATAAAAAAAGACTGCTTATGCAGTCTTTTACATGTAGAATATAAAGATTAATATGCTCCCCAATAGCGCGATACCCCTATATCCTGGTCTTTGAAAACTGTAGAGTCGTCCAGCAGCAGCAATGTTACTTCGCCTTCTGCTCCTTTCCAGTTAAGGATTGCCGTAAAGCCTTTGTCAGTATCTGCGCAAAGCAAAATTGCAAATAATGTCGGATCTAAAATGCCTTGGTCGTCAACACGCCAAACGCTGCTCGGGTCTGAACTCGTTGCGGGATAATCCATAAATTTATATTTTCCGTCTTTTCCTTTTATTGCAATGCTCATTAAATAATTATGACCCTGAGGCTCAAAGCCCGCAAGTATTAACTGCCTTCCGTCCGCAAAGCTGGCAAGAATCCACCCTTGATTTGCGGCTCTTCCTTTTGCGTTGCCCATATCGACTTTTTGCTCATGAGTCATAACAACGGGACCGTTTTGGGTATTTGCAAGAAGAGAAGATTGAGGCACCAGGCTATCTTTTACAATAAGATATGTAGTATTTGATTTAGCTGTTCCTGACGTTACATTAAACAAATAACCTTCAAGATTGTTAAAATTATAAGCGTTGTAATTGCCCGTATCGCTGCTGTTGCTGTTTTGTTTTTTGTCAAACGCAACCGGCAGGTATTGCCCGTTAGCGCCGATTGCGGCATTTAAGCCTGATAGTGAATTAGGGTCAGATATCTGAGTAAAAACAATAAGTTTTGTGCCTGATTCATTGGAAAATGCGTATGCATTGCCTAGGCTTGCGTACTGTAATGTGAACTTATTGGTATTACCGCCGCTGCCGCCCGGCGTGCAACTGACTAGCATAGCGGCTAAAAGAAGCATAGAAATAGTAATTGATAATGCTTTTTTCATAATAACTCCTTTAAATTTAATAAAATAATTACACCCTAATAAAATAATTTTATTAAATATATTATACAGTACAATTATTTTTGCACAATAAATATATTGATATAAAACAAAATAAGCTTCTGTTTGCATTAACAGAAGCTTATTTTGTTTATTCTACTATTCCTTCTACAAAAATTGCCTGTGTTCCAGGGCCGGCATGGGCTCCTATTACTGCGCCAAGTGTTGTTATCCTTACGTTTTTACAGCTGAATCTTTCCTGTATCATTTTTTTAAGCACATTAGCGTTATCAATATCGTCTCCGTGAGCGATTGTTACAGTTTTACCCGATAAGTCTTCACCCGCTTTTTGCGCTACCATATCAAGCATTGTTGTATAAAGTTTTTTCTCGCCTCTTACCTTATGAACAGGAACAAGTTTTCCTTCTTTAACCGTAAGCGCAGGGCGAATGCCGAGAGTATCACCTATTAATGCAGATGTTTTACTTACTCTTCCACCTCTATACAGATATTCGAGTTTTTCAACAGTATATACATGAACCATTTTTTTTGCGTAATCTTCAACAATGGGCGTCATCTGTTGTGCGCTAAGTCCGGCGACAGCAAGCTCGCAAGCTTTCAGAACTACATGACCAAGCCCCATAGACGCGCACCAAGTATCGATTATTACTATGTTAACTTCGGGATACGATTTTTTAACTTCTTCTAAAGCCGTAACTGCTGCGTTGTATGTCCCGGACAGGCCGGAAGAAAAAGCGGGATAAAAACATTCCTGTTTATCTTTGGCTATTTGCGTAAATAAATCAATAAAGTCATTGACAGGTACTTGAGAAGTTGAATATACTTTTCCCTCTCTCATATCATCAAATATTTTTTTCGGAGTAATTTCCACTCCGTCTTTATATTCGTTCATACCATCCAATACTACTAATGGCAGCACTGTGATATTGTTTTGTTCTACTAAGTCTTTTGGGAGATCTGAGGCGCTGTCGGCAATGATTTTAACTTTCATAAAGATAACTCCTTTATTTTTATTATAAATAATTATATAATTTGTGCATATTTAAAAACAATAATACTATAGGGTGAAAAGATAAATTTATTATAATGAATGAATATAATGATAAACTGGAAGTTATAATTAAAAACTATAAAAATGAATTAGCCCAAAAAGGCAAGACAGTAATAAAATTTAAAATTATTTCAAAAGCGAACAGAACTGAATTTTTAGGATTGATGGATGACAATACAATTAAGCTTGCAGTAGATGAAGTTGCACAAAAGGGCAAAGCGAATAATGTAATATACAGTTTCTTATCAAAAGAGTTTGGAGTGGGCAAACAAAATATAAAGATAATATCAGGGCAAAGCTCTAAATTAAAATTAATATCAATTCAGAAAGAAGATTAAAATGGATAATATATTAAGAGGACAATTAAACGACTATCCCGTAAGATTTTTCTGCGCAAATACTTCTGCAAGCGTTGAAGCGTTAAGACAAATCCATAACTGCACCGCAACGGCTTCGGCGGCGGTAGGAAGACTTCTTACAGCTGCGATGATTATGGGTGTAATGATGAAGGGAGAGAATGACAAATTATCATTAATAATTAAAGGCGACGGTCCTATTGGCAAGATAGTAGTTACCTCTGACAGCTGCGGAAGGGCTAAATGCGATATTGAAAATCCTGATATCGATGTTTTAGTAAACGATGCGGGAAAGCTGGATGTGGCAAAGGCGGTAGGTTCAGGAAAGCTGACTATAATAAAAGACATTGGTTTAAAGACGCCGTATAACAGCACAACTGAACTTATAAGTTCGGAAATAGCAGAAGATATTGCGTATTATTATGCAGTAAGCGAACAAATACCCACAGTATGTTCACTGGGCGTGCTTGTAGAAAAAGATAGCAGCATAGCATGCGCAGGCGGTTATTTGATACAGGTAATGCCTAATTGCGATGAAGAGGTTATAGACTACCTTGAAAACAGAATAAATGAAATGCCGAAGATTACAGAAATGCTCAATCATAATATGAGCGGGACAGATATTATTGATAAAATTTTTAGCGAAGGCAATTACAAATACACAATTGAACAAAACATTGAGCCGAAATATTATTGCGACTGCAATTATGATAAAGCGGAAGTAATAATAAAGTCGCTGGGCGTAAAAGAACTTGGTGATATTATTGAAAAAAACGAAGATTTGGAATTAAAATGCCATTTTTGCAATAAAACATATAATTTCAGTATTGATCGAATAAAAGCATTTTTAAATTAATATAAAAATATTACTGTAAAAAACAATGTTTTTATTTTATAATTAGCAATTATGCAAAATAAGAGCTATCAGGAGGAATACAGTGTTTGGGAAATTAGATTTTATTTTAGAAAAGTTTGAAGAATTAAATAAGCAATTGAGCGATCCGGAAGTCATATCGAATCAAAATAAATTTAAAGAGCTTGCAAAAGAACATTCAAAGCTTGAACCTATTGTTTCTAAATATAAAGAATATAAAAAAACGCAAGAAGATTTGCAGAGCAATAAAGAGCTTTTAGGCGATAAAATTGATAAAGAATTTAAAAAAATGGTTGAAGAAGATATTGAAATTTTAAGCACGGAATGTGAAAAACTTAGCCAGGAACTTAAAATTCTGCTGCTTCCGAAAGATCCCAATGACGATAAAGACGTTATTATAGAAATACGCGCAGGTACAGGCGGAGATGAAGCTGCACTGTTTGCAGGAGATCTTTTAAGAATGTATATCAGATATGCAGAAAGAAACAGATTAAAGACAGAGCTTTTGAGTTCGAACCCTGTAGGTGTAGGAGGATATAAAGAAGTTATAATATCTCTTGCCGGAACCGGCGCATACAGCAAGCTGAAATATGAGAGCGGAGTGCACAGGGTGCAGAGAATACCGCTTACTGAATCGCAGGGAAGAATTCATACATCTGCAGCTACTGTTGCGGTGCTTC
>JAAZOI010000091.1 GCA_012797825.1 Eubacteriaceae bacterium
AATATTTCAGAGACATAGAAGAAAGAATAATAAATGATATAGTGCAAAACAAAAATGATTTTGTGCTTTCAACAGGCGGGGGAGCCGTGTTAAGCAAAAAAACATCCGCATTGCTTACAAGGCATACAAAAACAATATGGCTTAAAACCTCGCTTGAAAATATAATAAAAAGAGACACTAAAAAAGACGATCATCCTATGCTTGCAGGCAGCGACAGAGTAAAAGTATTAAGTCAGTTATATATAAAAAGGCTTGATTTATATTCATTTGCCGATATTATAGTAGATACGGATAATAAAACAGCCCCAAAAACGGCTGATGAAATATTAAAATTAATAAATAGCGATTGATAAAAAAATAATTAAATGATATTATGTTTTAGTAATAAACACAGGAGGTAGCAAATGATATCTGCAGGAGATTTTAGAAAAGGCATAACATTTGAAATGGACGGGGACGTTTGGGTTGTAGTTGATTTCCAGCATGTAAAACCCGGTAAAGGTTCGGCGTTTGTAAGAACCAAAATTAAAAACGTACTTACCGGAAGCACAGTTGAACGCACATTTAATCCTACCGATAAGTTCCCTAAAGCTCATATTGAAACAAAAGAAATGCAGTATCTTTACAGTGACGGGAATTTATATTATTTTATGGATTTGGAAAGCTTTGATCAAATTCCGTTAAATAAAGATAAAGTCGAAGATGCGATTTTATATATTAAAGAAAATATGAATGCCACGATTAAATTTTTTAAAGGCGAAGCGTTTTCGGTTGAAGCTCCGTTTTTTGTAGAGCTTGAAGTAACGCAGACGGAACCGGGAGTAAAAGGAGACACGGCAACGGGCGCGAACAAACCCGCAACGCTTGAGACGGGCGCTATAGTAACAGTTCCGCTGTTTGTGGAGATAGGAGACAAATTAAGAATTGACACAAGAACCGGACTGTATATGGAACGTGTAAAATAATTTAAGACATAAAAAAAGAGCGAGAATATCGCTCTTTTGTTTTTTTATTCTTCTATTGAAAGCTCGGGTATAAACTCGCAAACATACGCTCTTAATTCGTCGTTTGTAATGCCGGAATCCCTGCCGTTTTCGTACTGAATGGTAATTGCGTCTTTTATTTTAATTACGCCCGCATGGGTTTTGGCAATTTTGTTTTCGTTTTTTAAATTATAATAACTGTTTATCCATGCCGCTACGCCCGCAACGCCCGAATATTCGTTTACCTGTATAACAATAGGTCTGTTAAGTATTTTTTTCGTGTCAAACGAATTGTATATTTCTTCGTCTTTAAGTATTCCGTCTGCGTGGATGCCCGCTTTTGTGGAGTTGAAGTCAGTGCCTATAAACGGGTGTTTTACAGAAATTTTATAATTTAATTCTTTTGCGAAGAAATCGGCGACATCCGTAAGATATTCAAGCTTTAAGTCTTTGTCGCCTTTTATCTGCATGTATTCTACAAGCATTCCGTCAAGCGGCGTGTTGCCTGTGCGTTCTCCTATTCCCAAAAGAGTTGTGCTTATGCCCGCGCATCCGTAAAGCCATGCCGTCGTTGAGTTAACTACAGCGCTGTGGTAATCGTTGTGTCCGTGCCATTCAAGCTGGCTTGGTTTAAGCCCCGCTTCCGTGCGCAGAAGGCTTACAAGCGCTATAACGCTTCTTGGAAGCGCCGCGCCCGCGTAAGGAAGACCAACGCCCAGTGTATCGCACGCGCGGATTTTTA
>JAAZOI010000092.1 GCA_012797825.1 Eubacteriaceae bacterium
AATAACAGCCTCTCTGATTGTGTTATAATTTCGGCTGACACAATAGTTTTGCTGAATGATAACATCCTTACTAAACCGGTTGATAATAACCACGCTTTTTGCATGCTGAAAAACTTATCGGGCAAGTGGCATAAAGTCATTACAGGCGTATATGTAACAGATGCCTATACCGGCAAAGAAAATTATAAAAGTAAAACGACAAAAGTAAAATTCAGAAATATAACTGACGATGAAATAAAAAATTATATTGCTACAGGCGAAGCTGATGATAAGGCAGGTTCGTACGGAATTCAAGGTCTGGGAAGCCTTTTCGTAGAAAGCATAGAAGGCTGCTACTATAATGTTGTGGGACTTCCTCTTGTTTTGCTTAACGATATTTTAAATCAGTTTAATATATCAATTCTTTAGATAACGGACTAATCAGAATTATTTTTATAACGGATAAAGGTATCATTATGTCTTTTAAAACAAATGTAATGCGCATACTGGACAGCTCGAAAATACCCTATATAAGCCATTGCTATGCAAATACCGATGCAGTAAGCGGTATAGAAGTAGCAGAAGTTTTGAATCAGAACCCTGATAAAGTCTTTAAGACGCTTGTAACAGTCGCTAAAAGCAAGGCATATTATGTCTTTTTAGTTCCCGTCAAGTGTGAACTGAATTTAAAAAAAGCGGCTGAGCATGCAGGCGAAAAATCAATCGAAATGATAAAATCTAAAGACCTGCTGCCAATAACGGGCTACATACACGGAGGATGCTCTCCTATAGGAATGAAAAAGAACTTTAAAACAACGATTGATATATCTGCTTCTTATTTTGATACAATAATATTCAGCGCAGGCAAAATAGGATATCAGGTTGAGTTAAGACTTGACGGACTTATGAAAGCAGTTGATTTTACTCTTGCAGATATTGTTGATTAATAAAAATAAGGAACCTTTATTAAAAGGTTCCTTTTATCTTATTTATAATTATATTTATTTATTTTGCTCCAGAAATTTCTTGCTTCGTCATGAACCTCATCGCCTGCCAGAGTCTGATAATTTTGCAGGGCCTTTTTCTGCACGCTGTTCAGCCTTGTCGGAACTTCCAGTTTAACGGTAACATACATATCGCCTTTGCCAAAACCGCGCAGCGTTGTTACGCCTTTTCCTTTTATTCTGAATTTCTGTTCAGGCTGTGTGCCTTCCGGTATTTTCAATTTAACTCTTCCTTGCAGTGTAGGTATTGAAAGTTCGCATCCCAACGCTGCCTGAGCATAAGTAATAGGCACGTTTAAGTATATGTCTTTGCCTTCCCGTACAAAAAACTCATGAGCATTTACGGTAATATAGATATATACATCGCCGTTTTCAGCTCCATGTTCTCCGGCTTCCCCTTCTCCTCTTAAAGGAAGCACTGTATCATTGTCAACGCCGGCGGGTATGTTAATAGTAAGATTTTTTGATTTCTTTTCAAGCCCGCTGCCTCCGCATGTGGGGCAAACTTTTTCGATTATGCTTCCGCTTCCGCCGCAAGTATCGCATGTTCTGACGCTTTGAAAAGCTCCGAAAGGCGTTTTCTGAACAGTCTTAACCTGACCGCTTCCGCCGCAGACAGTACATGTTTTCCTGCTGCTGCCTCTTGCTGCGCCTGTCCCTGCGCATTCCGAACATTTTTCATTTCTTGCAATTTTAACGGTTTTTTCACATCCGAATACAGCTTCTTCAAAACTTATTCTTAGGTTTACCCTTAAATCACGTCCTCTTTTAGGACCGCGTCTTGCGCTGGAACCGAAACCGCCGAATCCGCCGAACATGTCAAATATATCTTCAAACCCTCCGAATCCCGAGAATCCGCCGCCGCCGAATCCGCCTGCCTGCGGGTTAACGCCGTCATGTCCGTATTTATCATAAGCCGCTCTTTTTTGCTCGTCGTTTAAAACTTCATACGCTTCGCCGGCTTCTTTAAACTTCTCTTCAGCTGCTTTGTCTCCGGGATTTTTATCGGGATGGTATTCCAAAGCTTTTTTTCTGTACGCTTTTTTTATTTCATCAACTGTTGCATTCTTATCTACACCCAAAACCTCGTAGTAATCCCTTTTGCTCATCTTACCCTCCTTTATTGATCTGCCTCTTATAACTTTATATGTTACAAAATATTATTATATTAAATAAAATCGCAAATAGAAAGCCTTTTTGAAGGCTTTCTATTTTTATATATAGATGCTTTTTTTATTATTTTTTATCGTCGTCTACAACTTCATAGTCTGCGTCAACTACGTTGTCGTCTTTGTTATCAGAAGCCTGGCTGTAGTCCTCTGCACCCGGCTGTGCGCCTTGCGCTTGGCCTTGGCCTGTCTGCTGGTACATTTTCTGGGCTATCGGATAAAAGGCTTCGCTTAATTCTTCCGTCGCTTTCTTAATAGCCGCTATATCGCTTGACTCCATAATGTTCTTAAGAACAGATATTTTTTCTTCAATAGATTTTTTATCGTCATCCGATACTTTGTCGCCCAAATCCTTAAGCGATTTTTCAGTCTGGTATATAGTTGAATCCGCGTTGTTTTTAACTTCAATTTCTTCCTGTTTTTTCTTGTCTTCTTCCGCGAATCTTTCGGCTTCTTTAACAGCTTTATCTATATCGTCCTTGCTCATGTTAGTGCTTGACTGTATTACAACATTCTGGCTCTTGCCTGTGCCCAAATCTTTTGCCGATACGTTTACTATGCCGTTTGCGTCTATATCAAACGTAACTTCAATCTGCGGCACTCCTCTCGGTGCGGGCGGTATACCCGTAAGCTGGAATCTTCCCAGAGTCTTGTTGGCGCTTGCCATGCTGCGTTCTCCTTGCAGAACATGTATGTCAACAGCTGTCTGGCTGTCTGCCGCAGTAGAGAATACCTGGCTTTTTTTTGTAGGTATTGTAGTGTTTCGCTCAATTAATTTTGTAAATACTCCACCGAGCGTTTCAATACCCAGTGAAAGCGGCGTTACGTCAAGCAGTAATACGTCTGTTACGTCTCCTGCTAAAACCCCGCCTTGAATTGCCGCGCCTAAAGCTACGCATTCATCAGGATTAATTCCTTTATATCCTTCTTTGCCTGTAAGTCTTTTTACGGTATCCTGCACCGCAGGTATTCTTGTGGAACCGCCTACAAGTATAACTTTGTCTATATCGCTGTTTTTAAGTCCGGCGTCTTCCATAGCCTGGCGAACAGGCTGAACTGTTTTATCTACCAAGTCATGTGTAAGCTCGTCAAATTTCGCTCTCGTAATAGTCATATCAAGATGTCTCGGACCTTCAGCCGTTGCCGTAATAAACGGAAGATTAACATTAGCGCTGGCTATTGACGAAAGCTCAATCTTAGCTTTTTCTGCCGCTTCTTTTAGTCTTTGCAAAGCCATCTTGTCGCTTCTTAAATCTATACTGTTTTGTTTCTTAAATTCTTCCGCCATGTAGTTTATTAATCTGTCGTCAAAGTCATCGCCGCCAAGACGTGTGTTTCCGTTTGTTGAAAGCACTTCAAATACTCCGTCTCCGAGTTCAAGAATACTTACGTCAAATGTGCCGCCGCCGAGGTCGTATACCATTATTTTTTGGTTTCCTTCTTTTTGGATGCCGTATGCAAGTGCTGCTGCGGTAGGTTCGTTTATTATTCTCAGAACTTCAAGCCCCGCTATTTTGCCTGCGTCTTTTGTCGCCTGTCTTTGGCTGTCTGAAAAGTACGCTGGAACTGTAATAACGGCTTTTGTTACTTTTTCTCCCAGATATGCTTCAGCGTCAGCTTTCAGCTTCTGAAGTATCATTGCCGAAATTTCCTGCGGAGTGTATGATTTATTATCTATTTTTACTGTGTAGTCACTGCCCATATGTCTTTTTATTGAAACAATGGTTCTATCCGGGTTAGTAACTGCCTGGCGTCTTGCAGTTTGACCTACAAGTCTTTCGCCGTTTTTTGCAAAAGCAACAACAGAAGGTGTTGTTCTTCCTCCTTCGGCGTTAGGTATTATAACAGCTTCTCCGCCTTCAAGCACTGCCACACAAGAATTTGTCGTACCAAGGTCTATACCTATTATTTTTTCTTTACTCATAATTATCTATCTCCTTTTTGATTTTACTTTTTTAAAGT
>JAAZOI010000093.1 GCA_012797825.1 Eubacteriaceae bacterium
AACATTATATCCGCCTCGAATATCCGTAAAACTCGGGATATGGCAAATAACTTTTCTAAATGAATGCGTATGATGCCAAGCCGCGTTAAACGCTGCGATAGCGCCGGAACTTGCGCCGCATATTCCTCTGCCCTCGGGGTCTGATGTTATATTATAGCTTTTCTGTATTTCAGGCAATATCTCTTCATCAAGAAAGCGGGCAAAGATGTCGTCTATTGAGTCATATTCTTTGCTCCGGTTGCTTACAGGTCCTACAAATGAGCCTCCGTAAACAGGCTCTCCGTCGCCGTTATCGCCGGGTTCCAAAAACAACGCCAGCATTACAGGAATTTTTCCGGCGGCTATAAGATTATCCAAAACTACAGACGTGTTTACCTTCCGTCTCAAATACTGAGTAATGCCGTCCAAAAACACCATAAGCGGAGTTTCTTTTTTCGCGTCATATTGTGCGGGAACATATATGCGGTATTTATGCTTTGAGTTAGGGTAAATTGTGCTTACCATTTCATGTTCTGTAATAATCCCAGCCGGAACGCCTTCCTGAGGCAGCGAATCCGGACCTAATATGTATGGCTCGTCGTCTGTCAGGCTGTACATAAATGCAAGCACATCCTTTTCGGGCACTCCATACCACCCGGCATCTGCAAACATTTTTTCAACACGTTCTCTGTCCATTATTTAAAGTTCCCTTCTGTTGTAAAACATATCTATACATAAATTTTTTATATCACAAACCCGCCGTTGGGGCTTATTATCTGTCCTGTTATAAAGTTAGCTTTTTCGCTGGCAAGATATAACGCCAAATTCGCGATATCCTCGGGGGAGCCTAACCTTATCAGCGGTGTCTGCTCTTTTAATTCTTTTATCGCGTTATCGTCAAGCGACGCGTTCATGTCCGTATCAATTATTCCCGGCGCTATGCAGTTTACGCATATGTTACTAGGTCCTAATTCCTTCGCGAGAGATTTGGTAAACCCGATAACCGCCGCTTTGCTTGAAGCGTACGCCACTTCGCACGACGCGCCGACAAGCCCCCAGATTGATGATATATTAATAATTTTACCGTATTTATTGGAAATCATATCGTTAAGCACAGCCTGAGTGCAATTAAACATGCCTTTTACGTTTATGTCAAACATATTGTCCCAGTCGTCTTCGGACACATCGGTAAACAGCTTCTGCTCGGCGATGCCCGCGTTGTTTATAAGCACATCCACGCCGCCGTAAGCGGACTTTATTTTAGCGTACATTTCATCTACTTGCTCACGCACGGCGACATCCGCTTTAATGAGCATCGCGCTGCGGTTATTTCTTACAAGTTTGTTATATAATTCATTGGCTTTGATGTCGGACGAGCGGTAGTTGATAACTACGTTATAGCCGTTTTCCGCGAACAGTTCCGCTATCGCTTTTCCTATGCCTCTTGACGCGCCTGTTATAAGCACTGTATTGTTCATATGAGTTCCTTGCTTTAATAATTTATATATAATTGTAAAACATTATTTAAAAAATATAAATAAATATATTTTATTGTAAGTAAAAATAATTATTATTCTTTACTTGCTTATTAATAATTTAAATAATTAAAGTTTGGTCATAAAACGGCATACCTGCGTCATAATAAAGTATAGATAAATAAATAAGAAGGGATGCGGATGGAAATAAAAAAAGGCGTAAGCGCATTTAAAGTGGCGGCGACTTATATAGGCACAATAGTCGGAGCAGGCTTTGCGACAGGGCAGGAAGTGCTGCAGTTTTTCTCAAAGTTCGGAGTTATGGGAATAGCGGGTATTTTCATAACAACTATTCTGTTTATCATTTTCGGATATATCATTATGGATTTGGGCGGCAGGCTCAACGCACGCAGTCATATTGAAATTGTTAAGTATTCCTGCGGAAAATTCCTCGGCTCTGCCATTGATTTTATTATAACGTTTTTTTTATTCGGAGCATTAAGCGCAATGATTGCGGGCACGGGAGCTTTATTTGCTCAGCAGTTTAATCTTTCCGCTTTTATGGGAAATATTTTAATGGCAGTCATAACGGCTATAACCGTATTGAGCGGAATCAGAGGAGTTATAAACTCCATAAGCGTTGTTGTTCCGTTTTTACTTGCCGCCGTGCTGGGGGTAAGCATTTTCGCTGTTATTGCCTCTCCGCCCAATATTTTCGCAGCAGTGCCGCAGACGGCTCAGAGCGGACTGATAAAGAACTGGCTTTTCGCGGCTGTTTTATATGTGTCGTATAATACCGTTATTTCGGTCGCAGTGCTGGCTCCGTTAGGCCGTGAAGCAAAAAACAAAAAAGCAATAAGAAACGGAGCAATTTTGGGAGGAGCGGGGCTTGGTATTGGGTCTCTTATGATCTACCTTGCGCTGTCAACAAATTTAGCGGAGATTTCTGTTCTTGAAGTGCCGATGATTTATATAGCCGGACAGATTGCTTATGCTTTGCAGTTAGCTTATGCCGTAGTGCTTATCGCAGAAGTGTATACAACGGCGGTAGGCTCGCTTTACGGCTTTATTGCAAGATTTACAGATATCAGCAGAAACAAAGCAAAAGGCAGAATTATCGTTTTAGGCGCAAGCGCTGCCGCTCTTATCGCAAGTCAGTTCGGTTTTTCAAATCTTGTTAAATATCTTTATCCGATAGTGGGCTATGGCGGAATTGTACTGCTTGTATGCCTTGTATTGGCTAAATTCAGAAAAAAACCTGCAAAATAATACGCAGGTCAATATTATGTTCGGATAACCGATATTATATTTTTGATTATTTTGTTCGCTATATCATATATCCGATTTAATTATTCCGCTTTAAGCACTATAAGAGCGTTGTGTATATCGGCAAGTAAATTGCTCTCCAAACTGCAAATTTACTTGTCTGTATGACACAATATTTTTTTGATCGCAAATATTTTTTTATTGTTTTCTTAATATTTTTTCTTTTAAACCTGCTATTATGTTTGATAATCAGATGTTAATGTTACTAATTTATATTTGTAATTATGATGTTTTTAATATATTATAATTATTAATAATAATTTAGGAGAGGTTTTTGTGAACGTCGGCTTATTTAAGACTGTATATGCGAATGGAAATGACATGTTTTTGTTAGTGTTAACAATAATAGGGTTTCTTGCTATTTTTTCAAGAGTAGCAATAAAGGCGACAGGTTTTGAAAAAGTGCGTTTAGGTGAAAAAATAATGCTTATTTTATTTTCCGCTTTGCTATTATATTTTATTATATACAGAATTAAAATCGTTTGATGCTAAAAATTCAGTGTTGGATGGTTTTAAACAAATCTAAAAGTATGATGATAAAATTGGAATTGCTCTACTGGCAATAAAATTATAAAGTAAGTATCTTTTTCAACTGCGCTATATTAAATGTCAGCGCAGTTTTTTTATTTTAACCATAACTCATATTCTTAATTACCCTCTATTAATAATACTGCTAATATCAGATTTGCTTCAATCACACGAAAAGTAAAATTAATATTTATAAAACAAGCACAAAAATAAGATTTTTTAATTAATTGTAGTAGGAACTTTTTGGAAGGGAGCAGAATTATGTTAATGGAACGAGACGGCTATAGGCTGCGCTTTAATGACTTTATCCCCGATAAAAACGAAGAAGAACACAACGAGCCTAAAATATACAAAAATGACGGCGCGGTAGACAAGGCATGGACTGTAATATCAGTAGTCAGCATAATCTGTCTTGCCTGCGCGTTCGGACTTGACGCGCTTTACGGTGGTAAGGAAGATTAAATACATCAAAAATAATCGGTGCGAAAAGCGCCTTTTATTTTTAAAATGTGACAATATTTCATGTCCCTATTGTCAAATTTATTATTCTATGATATAATGCGTACCAAGAGGAATAATAAAATGGCAAGAACTGCGAGAAAGTGCGAAAATACTGATATTTTCCATACAATAGTGCGCGGAAACAATAATGAGGAAATTTTTTCGGATTACGAGGATAAATGCAAAATAGTCGAGATAATTACCGAAAAATCCTTAGGCGGTGCGTTTGACATAATTGCTTACTGCATACTTAGTAATCACGCGCATTTTTTAATAAAGGAAAACGCTCTTAGTATTGCGGAAGCGATGAAACGAATAAACACAACCTATGCGGCATATTATAACCGAAAAAACAGCCGCTACGGGCATGTGTTTTACAGCAGATATTTAAGCGAAGGCAT
>JAAZOI010000094.1 GCA_012797825.1 Eubacteriaceae bacterium
CAGCATTAATTCCCGTATCACTAACTTGATTTTCAGTTACAACATTACCAGCAGTACCGTTATTGATTTGATTATTTTCACTTATCCCATTATCAGTATCAATCCCATTATTTGCATTCGCATTCTCATCAGTTACTTTATACTGCACATCGCCGTCTGCCGTCTTTGTATTCGGAAGTTCGTTAAGCGCTTTTTCAAAGTTAGCTTTAGCGTTTATTAAAGCCTTTGTAGCTTTACCCGCTCCCACTTTGGCTACAGTGTTTGAAATGCCGTCGTATATCTTCTGCGCCAAAGACGGGTTTTTAAACGCCATATCCATAACGTCAGCTTCGCTTTTATATACGTTTTCCTCAAGGAATTTGCTAACCATTTCCTGGTTTAATCCGTCATCTGTAAGCTCTATTCCTTTTTTGGTGTAAGCGTCTTTTATTTTCTGTTTGTACTGCTCTATATCCGTTCCTTGTTCGCTAATATAAGTTTCCGCCTGCTTAACGGTATCATTGTATGTGCTGTCGTTTTCGCTTCCGTGCGCGAGCTCATGCACAGTGGTAAGAATGGGCGACGCTTTTGAATTATTGTTTACTATTATCTTATTATTCGCCTTGTCTATATATCCGTTAATGCCCTCCCCAAGGTCATGCTTTTCTATCCCGTATCCGCTTTTCTCGGCGAGTTTATTGATAGTCTTGTTTCTTATTTCCTCAACAGCCGCCTGCTCCACGCTCTTATTCTTAACCTCCTGAGCTGTCTTCATAAGCTCCTCTGTATGCGCCTTAAACTCGGGCGAGCTCATAACATCGCTAAAATAACTGATTTTATCATAAGCGGTCATTCCCGCCGTTTTCTTGTTCATCTCGCCGTAAGTCTCTTTGCCCATTTTCACATTCGCGATATCGTTTATGCGCTTTAATACGCTGTTCATGTTCTCTTCGTTAATACTGCTGCCGAGCTGTTTAATCTGCTTAACATCAGACTTTGTCGCCTGCCCGTTAAAATATCTGTTAATAACGTCAGCACCCACATATGTTCCGTCAGGCAGTTTAATATCCATCTTCATAGTTTTCGCATCCGTGCTAAGCCCTATCGCCGTACTCTTCGCGTGCAGCGCTCCTACGCTTAACGCCCCAACCAAAAACGACTCAAGGTAATCCTTGCCCGAGAGTACCAGGTTGTTGTTCTCCTTAAAAACCGTTTCTGCGCAATAAAAAACACCACCCCAGTAATTATGGAGTGGCGTTTTACAAAAATATATTTATACCATTTCTAAGAAATGTTATATTTTTTTCTTACTTTTTTTAAAATTGCATTAATAGTATCAGCATCTTCATTATTGTATTTTTTTAAGTAATTTTCACATGCCTTTTCAAGATAGTAATAAAATTCTTTGTAGCTTATTACAACAGTATCTCCGAAATGAACCGAAAATTCTACTCCGTCAAATGTATCGCCGTTTGCAATATCATATTCGTCTAAATCTTCAGGGAAAGTGCATACGGCGTATTCGTAGCCATAGCCTGTGCCATTTGATAAAACATTAATAATATTTATGAATCTTTTTTTATCTGATATGACACTAAAAAAAGTAATTACTGGCCCATGTGTATCTTTTAACATATCTTTTTTGTTTAATAAAAAACTATTACTCATTTTTAAACCACCTTTAATTTTATTCTTCTGGAATATCAGGAAAGAATGTAATTATTTCTCCGTTTCTTGCAAAGCCAAGCCATTTAACACCATATGAGTCGTAACCTTCCCAATCACTTTCTAATATTTTATTGGTATTAAAGGAATTATTAGCTGCTTCTAATCCGCGCTTTCTGAATTCTTCATTTGAAATTATGTTAGGGTCATAGACAGTTTTCTTAAATTCTATTGAACGGTATCCTCCTATAGGATTTCTATCTTTGCCTAACTTAGGCATATTGTATATATGCAAAGTTATTCCCTCTATATCCTTGCTTGGAATAGATTTTACGATTTTTATATCATTTTTGAAGAATTCAACGCTGTTATGCGCTCCACTTATGCCGTTTCTTCCTGAAGCCTTTTTATCTCCGTATATGATATGTTGTTCAAGTTTCGGTGTTGATTTAATACTATTCCCTTCCCCTCCTTTATACCCTATATCATCACCATTTGCAATATCATTATTGTCAATATCTGCATGATTTTCAAATTGACTATTGCTAGCATTTCTCATACCATCACTTTGACTAACTGTATTACTGTTATCTGTATTTTTATTATACACATCAACATCATTTCCCCCGCCCTGCCCCTCATTTCTGCTTTCCATAGACAGCGGCTTATTGTTCTGATTATTGCTGTTAGCGTCAGTATATTGATATATGTCATCATACCCGTTAGCCGCTTTCTCCATAGGAATATCATCATCAGGCTTTTTGGGATCAGGCGTTTTATTTGCAAGCATTGTCCCTGCATTACCGAGTTTACCGCCGTTATTATCGTCAGGATTTGCGCTTGTTTGCAGAGAACCTGCACCATTTGGCTTGCTGTTAGGATTATCCGGATTACTTCTAATGTATCCTGCTTTTTTATTACCGTTATCGCCGGGATTTGCGGCTGCTTGCATGGACCCTGCATAATCATTGGGATTGTTATTTGGATTATTCGGGTTACTGCTTATGTATTCTATGTTATTATCATCACCGTCATTATCTTTCGCTTTATAAGCTTTTAAAAGCTCTGTTTCAGCTTTATACTCAGGCGAATTCATAATCTTATGATAAAATTCTATCACCTTTCCGCTGTCCATTTTTGCGGTTATCTTGCCTATCTTTCCATAAGCGATTCCCCCTATTTTAACGTTTGCTATCCTATTTATATCATCATTCATTTTGTCAATATCTTCAGCTTTTACGTCTTTTGCCCATGTATCCATTTTTTGTATATCAGCTTCAGAGACGTTATTTGAAAGATATGCTTTTACAGTTTCGCTGGGCAGTTGCTGTCCTTTGCTGTTTTTCATTTTATATAAAGAGCTTACCACATCAGTGCTAAGCCCTATAGCCGTACTTTTTGCGTGTAATGCGCCTACGCTTAAAGCTCCCACTAAAAACGACTCAAGGTAATCTTTGCCCGACAA
>JAAZOI010000095.1 GCA_012797825.1 Eubacteriaceae bacterium
AAAGGAATAGGCAATTACTAATATAAATCACTTCTTATAATATACTTAAAAATTGTTCACAATAATATAGTATTAATTTCTAATTCATAGTATAATGCTTGGAATTAATAATATTATTTATCGAGGTGATTTTTATGCCTAAGATAACAGACGAAATAATTGTGCGGGGAAACAGGATTAAAAACAGAATAGTTATGCCGCCTATGTATACATTCTCTTTTAAGGGCGATAACGGCAGTTTTTATGGTAAGCAACATATAGAGCATTACACTGCTCGCGCGAAAGGCGGGGCGGGACTGATAATAATTCAGTCAACTAGAGTGCATGGCTCAGTAAGCTCAACGAAACTTTGGTCTGAGGATAATACTTCTGTGTTAAAGCAGATTGCCGAAAACTGCCACGCGTGCGGCGCGAAAGTGATGATGCAGCTTTCATGCAACGATACGGATATAAACCTTTTATCAATTGACGATATAAAAGCAACACAACAAGAAATGAAACAGGCGGCAATTACTGCGTGCGAACTCGGCTTTGACGGCGTTGAGTACCACTGCGCGCACGGATACTTTTTATGTAAATTCTTTGACGCGCAGTACAATAAAAGAGATGACGCTTACGGCAAAAACGCCGAAGGCAGAGTGAGAATTTTAACGGAGATTATACCAGAAATACGAAAACACACTCACGATAAGTTTATCATAAGCGCAAGAATGGGAAAATTCGAGCCTGAGGAAAAAGACGGAATAGAAGCGGCTAAAGCGCTTGAAAAGGCGGGGATGGATATGCTGCATATTTCGTGGGGCATGAAAATGCCGAAGGGGCAGGTACCAGACGATTTTATATGCAGTTACATGACGTATAACTCATATGAAATTAAAAAAGAAGTGAGTATCCCCGTTATAGCTGTAAATGAAATAAGAACAGGAGAGCAGGCAAAATTTATAATCGAAAACGGCTATGCCGATTTTGCGGCGATAGGCAGAGGGCAGTTATGCGATGATGAATTCGCGAACCATATAATAAATAATGAGCCTGTGAATAAATGTATCGGATGTTATGAGAACATAGTAAATAAATGCAGTTGGTTTACAGACCATACGCAGTGTCCCGGGCAATTAAACAAATAAAACAGTAATAAGAAAAACCCTGTTTATAAACAGGGTTTTGTTGTATATTTTCGGCTTGTATGTGTGTTATAATCATACTCAAAGAAAAGAAGCGAGGTTTACTATGAAATTAATAAAATATGTAAAAGAAAGATTTGCAGGGCTTATTAATTCCGTTGCTCGGTATCCTGTTACCGCCGCATTTCTTGTTGGGATGGCAATTGTTTTAGCAATGGCGATACATACTGAAAAAGATTATTCCAAGCTGATGCTTACTTTTGCTTTTGGCGCAATATTAAATGCTGAAATTCAGGCGGAATTTGAGAGATTTTTAAGTAAATCATCAGCACGATTTATTGCAATGGCGTGCGGAGTTTTGCTAACGGGTGTATATTATTTAATTATAAGACCGGCATCAGAAGTAACTGTCGAAATTGGCATAAAAACCGCAGTTGTTCTTTCTGCGTTATTTATCGCGTTTGTTTTAGTGCCCGCAGTAAAAAGTAAAATAAAATTTGAGGACAGTTTTATGGCTGTTTTCAAGGCGTTTTTCCTGACAATATTCTACGCGGGGATAATAATGGGCGGATTA
>JAAZOI010000011.1 GCA_012797825.1 Eubacteriaceae bacterium
AAAAACCCTTCAACGCATTTATTGAGTACTATAGGATATTTACCCACATGCGTAAAAAATTCTTTAAGCAGGTTAACACACTCATCCGAAGTGTCTTCTCCCCTTACTATCTCAACAAGCGGAGTAATATGAGGCGGATTTAAATAATGTGTAATTACGAGCCTTTGCGGATTTGATATTTTTACGAATTCGTATATATTAAATGTGGATGTGTTGCTTGCCAAAATACATTCTTTTGTGCAGTATTCATCAAGTTTTGCAAAAATTTCTTTCTTTATTTCTTTATTTTCCGAAACGCTTTCAATAACATAATCCGCATCTTCAGCCGCTTGTTTTAAATCCGTAAAATATGATATTCTGTTTATAACCTCGACAATATCTTCAAGCTCCATAACTCCCATTGCTACCAATGTATAATAACTGCTTATAATCTGGGATTTCGCCTTCTCAAGATTTTCTTCCGTTCTGTTATAAAGTTTTACCTTGTGTCCGCTCATAGCGTAAAACAATGCCAGAGAAAGACCCATGGTTCCTGCGCCTATTACCGATATCTTCCATTCCTCTATATTTTTGTTCAATTATTACACCTCTTTCTAATTATATAAAAATTATAATAAATAAATCGTCAATTAATAAATAATAGAAATCAATAAATATCGAATATACAAAAAGGTCCCATAGTGACCTTTTAACAATAATCAATGTTTGCCGTCAATTTTGCATGCCGCATCATAAGAATCAAAATCATCAGCCATTATATCGCTATATTCATCTTTATTCTTTTTAAGATATGAATTTGCATACGAACATGTGGCATCAGCTTTAAGCCCTTCTTTTCTCAAAAAACTGATAACTTCTTTCATCACTTTTTCAGCAACTCCCTGTCCGCGCAAAACAGGATTAACATATACATGGTCAATATCTATTATTCCGTTTCCTAAATCAACATACGTTGCTTCCGCCATCAGTTCTCCTTTTTCATCATTATAAAAAATACGTCCTTTTTCATATTTCCAATCCATATTTTCACCTCTTTAACAAGCTGTATTTATATTATTATATCATTCTTTATTTTTATTATCATCCATATATTGTATTAAAAGTTTATAAAAACACAAAACTGCCGGGCTTCTACGGCAGTTTTGTCTAAATAGATATAAATTATTATCTTTTATTCATTGCGATATAATCTCTTCTTGGCTGAACTTCTTTATATGCGGGTCTTATAATTTTATTTGAGTTATTAAGCTCTTCAATTCTGTGAGCGCTCCAGCCTACAATTCTTGCTATAGCGAACAGCGGCGTAAACAATTCTTTGGGAATTCCCAGCATATCGTAAACAAACCCGCTGTAAAAATCCACATTTGCGCTTACTCCCTTTATCATGTTTCTGCTTCCGCTTAACAGTTTCGGAGCAAGTTCTTCAACTGATGAATAAAGCGAGTACTCTTTTTCCATGCCTTTTTCTTTTGAAAGCTTTTCTACAAATTCCTTGAATATTTCCGCTCTTGGATCTGATATTGAATATACCGCATGGCCAATTCCGTAAACAAGCCCTGTTTTATCAAACGCCTCTTTATTAATGATTTTTGATAAATATCGTTCTATTTCTTCCTTGTCATACCAATCGCTTACATTTGCTTTAATGTCGTCAAACATTTCACATACTTTTATATTGGCTCCGCCGTGTTTTGGCCCTTTTAACGAGCCTATAGCCGCCGCTACGGCAGAATATGTATCTGTACCTGATGATGAAACAACATGTATTGTAAAGCTTGAGTTGTTGCCACCGCCGTGCTCAGCATGAAGTATTAACGCTAAATCAAGTATCCTTGCCTCAAGTTGCGTATACTTACTGTCTTTTCTTAACATGTGAAGTATATTTTCTGCTATCGTTAGTTCCGGCAGCGGGTCATGAATAAAAAGACTTTTATTCTCTTTATGATAATAGTCATACGCCTGATAACCATAAACTGACAAAAGCGGAAACATAGAAATTAATTGAAGTGACTGCCGCAAAACATTTTCTATGCTCATATCCTCTGCATTTTTATCATATGAATAAAGCGTCAGTACGCTCCTGGCTAGAGAGTTCATTATATTTTCGCTCGGCGCTTTCATAATCACGTCACGTGCAAACGAAGTCGGAAGAGACCTGTAACTAACAAGCAATTCATTAAAACCTTTTAACTTGCTTTCGTCAGGTAAACTGCCGAAAAGTAAAAGATATATTATTTCTTCAAAACCGTATCGCCTATCGTCAAGCAGCCCTTTTACTAAATCCTTGACATTATAACCCCTGTAAAACAATTCCCCCGGGCATGCAACTTCTTCTCCGTTTATTATTTGTCTTGAATTAACTTCGGAAATATTTGTAAGACCTGTTACTACGCCTTTGCCGTTCTCATCGCGCAGTCCGCGTTTTACATTGTATTTTGAATA
Organism: Eubacteriaceae bacterium; assembly: GCA_012797825.1. GTDB lineage: Bacteria > Bacillota > Clostridia > Eubacteriales > UBA1433 > UBA1433. Next base: position 2,443 of record JAAZOI010000011.1, read on the forward strand.
CAAATCTTTTTGTATAACATTATTCTCAACACAAATCTTAGCAAGACTATTCAGCTGCGGCGTTATTTCCGCATAATTTCTTTTCATAATTTCTCCCTCGTTTTCTGAATATTCTTTTAGGTTGGCATTTTGTTATAAATTATCACTTTATACTTAGATTGTCAATCATTAAATAAGCCGCTTTTATTCCATTTAAATTAATAGCTGTAAATAAAAAAAGACCCGAAGGTCTTTAAATTTTATTTTTTCATAATTTTAATGTTTTCAAGGCGGTTAAGCGCATCATAAAGAGTACTGTCTTCTTTAGCGAAATGGAAACGTATCAAATGGTTTACCTTCTCGTTAAAGAATACTGAACCCGGAACTCCTGCGACTCCCACTTTTTCGCAAAGATCAACTGCAAAATTATAGTCGTCTTCATATCCGAACTGGCTTATATCAACCATAACATAATATGCTCCATGCGGTTTTGAATATGTAAGATTTAAATCGTCAAGGCCTTTGCAGAATAATTCACGTTTATGCGTATATTTGTCTAAGAGCGCTTTATAGTAATCGTCTCCGAATTTAAGTCCTACCAAAGCCGCTTCCTGAAGCGGCGCGGCCGCTCCGACTGTCAAAAAGTCATGCACTTTTCTTGCAGCGTCAACTATATGTTCCGGAGCTATAATATATCCCAGTCTCCATCCTGTTATTGAATAAGTTTTTGATAAAGAACTGCACGATATAGTTCTTTCCCACATGCCAGGAAGAGATGCAAAATATGTATGCTTATACGGCGCGTATACTATATGTTCATATACTTCATCGGTAATTACAAATGTATCGTATTTTTCCGCAAAATCCGCAATTAACTTAAGTTCATCATAAGAAAATACTTTGCCGCAAGGATTTGACGGATTGCATAATACTAAAGCTTTAGGCTTCTGTTTAAATGCCGCTTCAAGTTCATCAACGCTAAATTCAAATGACGGGGGTCTTAATTCTACATAAATAGGTATACAATCGTTAAGTATTGTATCCGCGGAATAATTTTCATAAAACGGAGAAAATACAATTACTTTATCTCCCGGATCGCAAACTGTCATTATTGAAGTCATCATAGCTTCAGTGCTTCCGCATACTGTAACTATCTCGGTATCGGGGTTAATTTTTCGACCCATGTACTTTGATTGCTTTTCTGCAAGAGCGGCTCTGAAATTCGGCGCCCCCCATGTAATTGAATACTGGTGAGGTCCTACGTGGGCTATTTCCACCAGCCTGTCCAATATTTCTTTTGGAGGATCAAAATCAGGGAAACCTTGAGACAAATTTACCGAATTATATTGCATCGATATTCTTGTCATCCTGCGGATGATTGAATCCGTAAATGTTTTTGTCCTGTCGCTAATTTTAGGCATTCTTTTACCTCATTTATATAACTAAAAAATCTGTTGTTTCCAATAATATATCAATTCTTAATAAGCCTATCTCGTTTACGCATTTGTATTATAATATCATACCGAATGCTGCCTATCAATAAAAAAATAATATATTTTACTAGTTTATGTTTTAAACTTAATGCAATTATTTTTCTTAAAGAATATAAAATTGACATAATTAATTATAAATGATATTATAATATATCTTGAATTTAAACAAATAATGGGAAATTTATATGTTACAACAAACAGATGATATAAATGTAGCCGTATTAATTCCTTCCTTAAATCCTTCAGAAAATTTAATTGCGTATATAAAGGATTTAGTAAATGCGGGAATTAAAAAAATCATTGTTGTCGACGACGGCAGCAAGGAAGATGCGCAGCCATATTTTAAATTAATTGAAAAGAAATATGACGGTATTGTTCTTCACCATGATGTTAATAAAGGCAAAGGAAGAGCATTAAAAACCGGTTTTAATTATTTTATTAATACATTCTCTTATAATGAGATGGCAGGCATCGTAACAGCGGATTCTGACGGCCAGCATAGCGCACAAGATACTGTTAATGTCGCCAAAAGACTTATTGAAGAGAATAACAAAATTATACTCGGAACAAGAAATTTCAATCAATCAGATGTGCCTTTAAAAAGTAGATGGGGAAATAAAATAACTACTGCTATTTTTGCATTATTATATTCAAAAAAAATAAATGACACACAAACCGGGCTGCGTGGAATCCCTTACAAATTTATAAATAACTGTTTATTTGTCAAAGGCGAACGGTTTGAGTATGAAACCGGTATGTTAATTTCGGCTGTCAGAGAACAAGTTGATATTGCAGAAGAGAAAATACAAACAATCTATATTGATAAAAACGATTCTTCTCATTTTAACCCTGTTAAAGATTCTTTGTTTATATATTTTATGATGCTTAGCTGCTTTTTTAAATTTTCTTTATCAGGCATCATTTCATTTGGAGTTGATATAGGCTTATTCACTTTATTCTCATCTGTGATTTTTAATAAACTTACGACAATATCAATGACAATTTTTTTCAGTACGCTATTTGCAAGAGTTATATCTTCACTATTTAATTATATGGTTAATAAAAACATCGTATTTAATAACGCATCTAATATGAAAAATTCTATCATTAAATATTATATACTATGCGCGCTTCAACTGCTGGCATCATGGCTTCTTGTTACTTTAGTATATAATAAACTTAATATCAATCTTACGGCAATAAAAGTTCTTATTGATTTTGCATTGTTTTTCATTAGCTTTCAAATTCAAAGACGATGGGTATTTGTCAGAGATAACCAAAACATATAATTAAAATTAATTAAGGGGTGTTACCCCCATAATTAATAAGCTATTTATTTACTTAATTTTTCAATTTCTTCTTCTACTTCTTCCGCACCCTGCGCATAAAATTTTTCTTCATCGGGCTCAAGTTCTTTAAGAAGCCTTAAAAACTCTCCCGCATGTACTCTTTCTTCATCAGCAATGTCTTTAAGCACCTCTATCGCCAGGGTATTATCTGTTGATTCTGCTAGCTGCATATACATTTGAATTGCTTCATATTCAGCAGCGACCATAAATCTAATTGATCTTATCAGTTCTTGATGGCTAATTTTTTTCTCTTTTGCGTTCCCTGCAAAAGGCTGTGAAAAATCCGGCATCTTATTACCTCCTTGATATAATTGCTATAATTAGTCTGATACACTCAAACTATAGTATCTATTAATTTTATTATACAGAAATAAATAAATGATGCAAATAGTTATTGCATATTGCAAGTTATACCTTTGGATGAAGACAAACTCATAATATTTAAATATTAAGCTGCCGGTAATACCGGCAATTCTTATTTGTTTAGATTATTCTTATATCTCTTCCAATTTATTATTCTCAATATAATATACGCTAAAATACTTCCTCCTATTGTACTTATCAAAAACGGAACAATAAAAGCATAAGCCGCAACGTCCTTGCCTAATATAAATTTCGCAATAGGAAATGACAAAAGCCCTCCTAATATTCCGGTCCCGAAAACCTCTCCGCCCAAAGCAAAAGGAATTTTTTTGAATTTAGTAAAAAGCAGTCCTGCAAGTAACGCCCCTATTATACTTCCGGGAAAAGCCAGCAGCGAACCTACACCCAAAAAATTACGCAATAATGAGATTAAAAAAGCGTTTGCAACCGCATACCACGGTCCGAGCAGAACCGCCGATAAAACGTTAATTGTATGCTGCATAGGAAAACATTTTGCAACGCCTACGGGTATGTAGATTACATTCGCCGTAAGTGTGCCTATCGCAATAAGCATTGCCGAAAAAACCAGCTTTTTAGTGTTCATTTTTTTAGAATTCATATAAATACCGCCTTTCATAATTAAGCAAAAAAATAAGCACAAATGTTTTTCACCCTTTCGGTGGTGAACCCCATTTGTGCTTTTAAATTATTAATATAATACCAAATTTGCACTGTATTTTCAATATTATTTTTTATAAATTTTTTGCTTATTACTGGTAATTATAATAATTAATAACCTCTATATATATCTGCGTACTTTTTTACAATAGTTTAAATATTCATCTCCGTAAATGTTTATTAAAGATTTTTCTTCAAGCAGCACCTGACGGTTGAAAAGCCATATTCCCGCTATTAAATATATTAATATTATCCAATTTGGGAAAATTAAAAATATTCCAAGCAGAACTAAAGCGAATGCAGTGTAAATAGGATTTCGGCTGATTGCAAAAGCGCCGGTCGTTACTAAAGAGCCGGGACTATCTTCATCTATGCCGACTCTGAAGCTTTTCCCGAAAGAAATTATACTAAATAAAAATAACAGCAGCCCAAGAAAACAAATGCCTACGCCGATCCAGCTTGAGATATTACTGCTAAATAGCTCGTGTCCGGGTTTAGGCAGTCCTACAGCGCTGGCAAATATAATATATAAAAACAGCAAAGCAAACGGAGGTATTAAAAAATCTTTTTTGTCCATTTCCCCGAATTTCATAGCTTTGATACCTAATCTTTTCATCAGAAAAACTCTGGACAATACCAATATTATAAGTAAAATTATCGCTGCTAATGCAAAACATCCCTGCATATGTTTTACTCCATATTATATTTTAACTATATAAGTATATTTTAACATTTTTTAAATTATTATATTTTATTATTTTATATTTTCCATCATTGCAATAAAAAAAGACCTTTTAAAGTCTTAAAAATACCGATTATAAAGAATTTGAGTAAAAAAATGGTGATCCATCCGCGACTCGAACGCGGGACACCCTGATTAAAAGTCAGGTGCTCTACCGACTGAGCTAATGGATCACGCTTTTCTGCATTTACAACAGCTTGTATATATTATATTTTTTTTTACTTTTTGTCAATGTTTTTTTAATAATAATGGCGGGGGCAGTAGGATTCGAACCTACGAATGACGGAGTCAGAGTCCGTTACCTTACCGCTTGGCGATGCCCCTGCGCAAAGTATAAACAAATATTTAATTTTAAATGGCAGGGGCAGCAGGACTCGAACCTACGAATTACGGAGTCAAAGTCCGTTGCCTTACCGACTTGGCCATGCCCCTGTATTATGGGGTGAGTAGTGGGATTCGGACCCACGACCTCCAGAGCCACAATCTGGCGCTCTAACCAACTGAGCTATACCCACCATGTAATTTGCACTAAATATAAAAATGGCGCGCCTGCAGGGATTCGAACCCCGGACACACGGCTTAGAAGGCCGTTGCTCTATCCTACTGAGCTACAGGCGCAAATGGAGCGGGTGAAGAGGATCGAACTCTCGCGACCGGCTTGGAAGGCCAGGGCTCTACCACTGAGCTACACCCGCAACTTTTAGTGCGATAGCTATTTTATACTAAAGTTAAGTTTATGTCAATATCTTATTATTATTTTATTAAAAGCTAAAATTTATAATCTTTGAAAATAAATTATTATTAATATCAATATGTTTAAAATTAACTTTTTCTTTATCAATGCTAATAATACCGTATCCTCTTTTACTTCCGTTTCGTGCGTATTTAATCGCTCCCGGATTAAAAAGTGTTATGCCGTCAAATTCCTCCAGATATTGCACATGTGTGTGCCCAAATAAAGCAATGCTGCAGTTGTTTTCTTTTACTTTGCTTAAAAGCAGCTCTTTGCCCTTATATATCTTATAGCCGTGACCGTGCGTTATGAATATCCTGTGATTTTGAATTATTTCTACCCTTTCAAGAGGCTCGTTAGATTCCATATCATTGTTTCCTCTGACCGCAATTAACGGAATATTAAATATTGATGAAATATCATCTATTTCTTTTATGCCGTCTCCCAGAAATATCAATAAATCGGGAACGGTTGAAAGCTTTTTAAATATCTTATATAATGAATCAAAATCTCCGTGACTGTCGCTTATTACAAATATCTTCATTTTTAGGTATTCTCTATGAATTCTAAATAATTTTTCAGTTCAATAAGAGCTTGCGCCCTGTGGCTCAATCTGTCTTTTTCTTCACTGCTCAGCTCGGCATATGTCTTGTCCATACCGTCAGGAATAAAAATAGGGTCATAGCCAAACCCGCCTGTTCCTAAATATTCTTTGGCAATCTGTCCGTTAACTTGTCCCAAAAATATTTTTTCCTCGCCGTTTGGCATGCTTAAAGCTATCGCGCATTTAAAAACGGCGCTTCTGTCAACTTTATTTTCAAGCGCTTTTAGCAGCTTTTTGTTGTTGTCTTCAAAAGTCGCTTTTTCTCCCGCATACCTTGCCGAATACACTCCCGGCGCATCATTTAATGCTTGTACAAAAAGCCCCGTATCATCGGCTATTGTCATTTTATCTGTATGCTTTCTTATTTCGCGCACTTTAATAAGCGCATTTTCGCATATTGTCGCACCTGTCTCTTCTATCTGTTCATTAAATCCTATCTGATCCAATGATAAAATATTATATCCGTATAATATATCTCTTACTTCTTTAAGTTTGTGTTTATTGTTGCTTGCGAGTACAATATCCATAATATTTTTCCGTTAAATAATTTCATTAGTTTTTAATACTTCAAAAATCTGTTCTATGCCAAATTTTGCGGCATCAAGCATGGTTATAAGCTCCTCATAGCTTATCGGTCTTTTTTCCCCTGTTGTTTGAATTTCTGTAATATCTCCGTTCAGTGTCATCACCACATTCATGTCAGCAGTCGCATTGCTGTCTTCTTGATAAGAAAGGTCTACAAGGATCTCATCATCCACAATCCCGAGGCTTACAGCTGCAACGGCGCAGTTAATAGGGTTCTCTTTAATGATGTTATTGTCGAGTAGATATTTAACACAGTCATTCAAGGCAATAAAAGATCCTGTAACTGAGCAAGTCCTTGTACCTCCGTCAGCCTGAATTACGTCACAGTCTATCCAAATCGTCCTCTCGCCGAGTTTTTTGGTATCAATAATACTTCTTAACGACCTGCCTATAAGACGCTGTATTTCAGCGCTTCGTCCGTCAATTTTACCTTTGTTAATATCTCTTTGCTTTCTTACCATAACCGATGAAGGCAGCATTGCATATTCCGCGCTTACCCAGCCGGAGCCTGTCCCTCTCGCAAACAAAGGAACTTTATCTTCAACTATGGCAGTACACAGCACTTTCGTATCGCCGCATGAAATAAGCACCGAGCCCTGAGCGTATTTTGTGTAATTCCTTATAATTTCTATTTTCCTTATTTCGTAGTTATCCCTGTTATCTTCTCTGGACATATTTTTCCCTTTCAGCTAAGTTTATAGTTCATTCGGCGCTATAGGCAGCGTCATACTTTTACTCTCTCCGTTTATTATAATTTCAGCGCTTGTTAATTCAAAATTTTCTTCAAGTGTAAGCGCGATGCATTTTCTTAAACATTCTATATAAATACTGTCGCCTGTTATATTTTTTAATTCTACTTTTGCTTTTTTATCTTTTATAATTGCCGAGGCAATATTCTCTGATTTTATGTTTAAATTAGTTTTTACTTTTGAGTTGTTGGCGATTAGCGCATTAAGCAATTCCTGTGCGTTTACTGGAGCCGAATCAATATAAACTGTGACAGGATATACATAAAATCCGGGATAAAATGTATTGCTGTAGTATAATATTATTCTGTTTTTCCCCGTGCTGTTTATTGCGTTTATATCTTCCCTTAAAAATGTCCCGCTTGCTATTGCTCCGCCGCTCAGCACTCCTGCTTGTGCATTATTCACGAGAAATTGGACTTTTGAAATATTATCAAACTCCGTCAGCGTATATACTATGCTCTTAAGCATTATTTCTTCTTTGGTTCTGTCTTTTATATTCATTACTTGGTCGCTCATTGCAACTTTAATAAGTCCGTCTTCTTTAAGCGCAAGAGTAATTGAGATATTATCGGGAATTGTAGGCACAAGCCCCATATGGTATATTTCATCTCTGTTGTTTTTATTAATATACATCGCGCTTAATGTAGTTTTAGCAAGCGACGCATTTTTCGGCAGTTTTCTAAGTACCGGCACCAGATATCCGTTGCTGTCAGAATAGTAAACTATTTGAGAAAAATAGTTTTGAGCATTAGCGGGTATGTCCGAATTTTCACTATCATTATTAGCGTTGCTGTTATTTGCCGTATCCGCAGGTTGGTTAGTATTTGTTGAAGTGTTTGTCTCGTCCTTATTTAGCCTGTCTTTTAAATAAGCATAAGAGCCGTAAAGTATCAAAGCTACTAAAAGCAATGGAATAATCCTTTTCATATTATACCTCCATTGCTTAATATATATTAACTTAAAAACTTATTTATTCTTTATGTAATTTTCAAAATATCTATATTTTGTATATTTCATCCTCACCGGGCTCGGCCAAATCGTAAGTTTCGTTTTGTTTTATATAGACGCTTTTGCCTTCAATAAATTTCCCGATTATTTTTGCATTGATTTTATTACTTATTAGTTCTTTTATTATAATATCAGCATCTTTTTCATAAGCCGCAATAAGCATTGAGCCGCTTGAGATTAATCTTAACGGGTCAATATTTAAGTTTTTGCAAATAATTTTTGTCTCATCATATATAGAAATTTCATCGCAATACACTTCAATATTGCAATTAGCTAATTTTGACATTTCCCACGCGGCTCCGAGCACTCCGCCTTCAGTTATGTCGTGCATACATTTAGCGTTATGTCTGCAAGCTATTTTACTTTCCGGAATAACAGATATTTCATTGATTAAATTTTTTAAAAAATTTATTTGGTTTTTATCTAATATATTATTAAATTTATCTTCATAATCCGAAGCTATTATGCTGCTGCCTTCCAGTCCTGCAGATTTTGTCATTATTAATATGTCGCCCGGATTTACTTTTTGCTGTATAAAGCTTTTCTTTTTGCCGATAACTGTTGCGACTAGAACAAGTCTCGTAACAGCGTCTGTTTTTTCCGTGTGTCCGCCTGCGAGCTGAACGTTAAGTTTTTCGCATTCGCTGTCAAGCTCGCAGATAATTTTTTCTATATCATTAATATCATAATCATACGGCATTAAAAGCGTTACTAATATAGCGACAGGTTCGCCTCCCGCTGCGGCAATGTCATTGCAGCATATGTTAACGCATAAACGGCCGATATTGTTGTCCGCTGCTGTAATCGGATCAGTAGTTACAACTAATAAATCGCTTCCAAGATTAATAATGCTGCTGTCTATTCCAGTTCCGCTGCCAAGCAAAACTTCTTCGCGCTTATATTTTATATTATTAAATATAATTTTTTTTAATACGCTGTCGTCAA
>JAAZOI010000001.1 GCA_012797825.1 Eubacteriaceae bacterium
AGTTTTCTTTTCGCGTTTCTAATAGCGTCAAATATCGTTACGCCTTCGCTTTCCACTATCGTGTCCTTTATGCCTTTATCTTTTGAACTGTTTTTTATATCGATTACGTCAAACGCCAATTTATAATTGTTTGTTGCAGGGTCTTTATCAACAGCCATTGCGAGCACAACGCCTGTATCGGGAAGAGCAACATAATCCCAGCATCCGAACATAGGCACAATAAATAAAAGTATTAATGCAAAAACAAAAAATTTTTTTATTTTCCTTTTATTCATTATTCACGTTCATCCTTGTTCTGTTTTCAGTTATATTAGGCCTCTTTTTCATGTTGGTCCATGAAGACCTTATTACATAATCCTTATAGTTCTGGAATTTAAATTCCTCAAAATATTGAATTTGCGGCACACCGTAAGAATCCAGATTATAAATGTGTATTGATAACGCAGCTATTGCAAGCGTTAGCCCAAACAACCCGAATATTCCAGTTGCTACAATAAAAACTAATCTTATAATAATAACCGGACCGAACATTTTTGCATTCACAAGCCCCGTAATAGCTGAAAATGCCACGATTATAATAACCGCGGAGTCTATGAGTTTCGCCTGCACGGCAGCCTGCCCTATTACCAAAGCTCCCACGATGCTCAGCGCAGTGCCTATGTTTGAAGGCATACGAAGCCCCGCCTCACGCAGCAAGTCAAATATAACAAGCACTAAAACCATTTCAACAACAACGGGGAAAGGCACCCCCGCACGCTCAGTCGCTATATTTATAAAAAACACAGTAGGCAGCATTTCTTTATGAAACGCAACAAGAGCGACATAAAAAGCAGGAGCTATAATAGAAAAGAAAAATGATATAACTTTTAAAAATCTTGCAATAGAACCGTAGAAAAAATTTGTATAATAATCATCGCTTGTCTGAAAATTTTCTATAAATAAATACGGAACAGTCATTACTACGGGTGAGCCGTCAACGAAAAGCGCCACTCTTCCCTCAAGCAATTTAGCGGCAACAGTATCGGGCTTTTCAGTTATACCCGACTGGCGGAAAAGTGAGTACGGCATGGTTCTTGTAAGCTCCGAAATATAATTGACATCAAACACACCGTCAATATCTATTTTTTCAATGCGGCTTGTGATTTCTTTTAATACTTTTTCATTTACAATACCGTCTATATAGCAAATGCATGCCTGCGTATGAGTAACTTTTCCTAAGTTGACATACTTCATTTTCAGATTTTCACTCCTGAGTTTGCGCTTTACAAGCGATAAATTCGCAAGAAGCACTTCCGTAAAACCCTCCCTCGGGCCTTCTAACGAAATTTCTGACTGCGGCTCTGTAACAGACCGCATAAAAAATGACTTGCTGCTCATAATTACGGCATGATCCTGCCCGTCAACTAAAAGAACCGTGTCCCCGTAATTGACAGACTGAACAATATCATTTAGTTTGGAGACTACTTTGGTTTCACTGACATTTATGACACGGTTGAGCAGATTTTCTATAGAGTCTTTACTTTTCTTTACTTCGCATTCAAGCAAAGGCTGCATTATATGCTGATTTAAAACAATAGAATTAACAAGCCCGTCACTGTAAAATAAATAGAATTTTAAACCATGTTCATTTTGAAAATGCCTTTTAACTATTGTGTCATCACCATTAAATAAGTCATTGATTGTTTCTATATTTTCTTCAAAGGAAGATGATAATTTCTTTTCATTATTGTTATCTTTATTGTCTGTCAATTCATTAGATTTTTTATTAACTGCTTTATCAAAATTTGCCTTTTTATTTTGCTCTGAGTTACTTTTTTCTTTTTGCGCTTTATTCTCAGAAGAATCAGATTCGCTGCTTTTGTTTATTTTATTTGCTTTATTCGTTTCTTTTTCGTTATTTCCAGATTTTTTATTTTTATTAAATAAAGACATATTATCTCTCCATGGATTTTGTTAGAATATTATTTACTTTTTTGTCATTATTAAACATTATTAGAAACAATTAACATCACAGAAAATATTTCCATAAATTTATATTTAAGTGTGTTAATATATAAATCATTAACGGAAGGATTATTTTATGAACAAAACATTGTTAAAACAATTAAATAAAATCGAAAATCAGGAACAGCATTTATTAAATACTAATAAAGAAAAGTTAATTAATATAACTCCTGTAAAAAATAAAATTGAAAGCAAAATACCGAAGAAAGTAAAAGCGGCTTTAGACGCCGCATTTTACAAAGGCTTTTTAATTGTGTTTGAAAAAGGAACCGCGTATATTGAAAAAACATACAGCAAAGAAAAAGCTCAATTGGAATATGATATAAATGATTTTGCAATGGATAAAAAAATCAGCAATAAACATATAAGAAAAATAAGCAGGCGCGCAAACTATTCTAAGATGATAAACTCGTCAATAAGCATTTTGGAAGGCGGAGTGCTCGGTTTTTTGGGAATAGGGCTTCCCGACATACCGCTTTTTATCGCAGTAATTATGAAAACTATTTATGAAATTGCTTTAAGCTACGGATATGACTACAAAGACGAAAAAGAAAAAGCGTATATTATGCTGTTAATATGTTTTGCTGTTACAGAAGATGATAAGCAAAATCAATTTAACAATGAATTGAATGAATTTCAGAATTCAATTGACTCAGAAGAAAACATGAAATTACTTCTTACAGACTATATTAAAACCGCAGCGGACACGCTTTCCGACGCGATGCTTACAGCCAAATTTATTCAGAGTATTCCTATAGTAGGAGTTGTTGGAAGCATAGTTAATTACAATATCATAAATAAGATAAGCAAAGTTGCTGATATAAAATATAAGAAAAGATATTTAATGAATAAAAATAAGTCCTAAAAAT
>JAAZOI010000096.1 GCA_012797825.1 Eubacteriaceae bacterium
AAATAGTAAAAATACTTGTTCATGATTTGTCTAAGGATAGAGGAACAGATCTTGACTACTCCCTTCTTACCTCTAATCCGGATGATATATTGTTAAATAATGATATAGATTTAGTAGTTGCAGTTATGGGCGGTAATGAGCCCGAATACGGTTATGTGCTTAAAGCGCTTAACAATAAAAAGCACGTAGTTACAGCTAACAAACAAATTATCTCGGAACACATGGATATTCTGCTTAAAACCGCGCGTGAAAATAATGTGTCCATATTGTTTGAAGGCAGCGTAGGGGGTGGTATTCCTATTATCGATACAATGCAGCAGCTTTTAAAAATAAATAAAATCAACCGCATTACAGGCATACTTAACGGAACCACAAATTTTATTTTATCACAAATGAGCCAGAATGGTTCATCATTTAATGATGTTTTATCACTTGCGCAGAAATTAGGCTTCGCGGAGGCGGATCCAACGGCTGATATAATGGGATTTGACGTCAGCAGAAAAATATCTATATTATCATCGCTTGCTTATAATCACATAATTAAAGATGATGAAATATATAAACGCGGCATAACAGGCATAGAAGCCTGCGACATAGAAATGATAAAGAACAACGGATATGTTATTAAATATGTTGCGCAGTCAGTACTTAACGGAGATAGATATTATATATCTGTAGAGCCTGCTCTTATAAAAGCTGATACCGAGCTTGCTACTGTAAACAATGAATTTAATGTAATTATTCTTGACGGCAACATTATCGGAGAAATCAGAATATCCGGTAAAGGCGCGGGAAGAAACCCAACGGCTAACGCGGTAGTCGGAGACATAATATATATTATGGAGCATAAAGCGCCTATAGAAAATAACTTTGAAAGCCGCGTTTCATCAAACGGAATAGTCATATTTAGGGGAAAATATTATTTCAGAGTAAAAATAAATAATAACAAGCAATTCCGTTTGGCATTTGACTGCGTGGATAAATATGTAAGAAAAAAAGATGTTCTTTTTGAAGATGGCAATCTATACTTCTTCACAGAAGAAATAACAGAGCCGACTGCATTGAAAATAGATAACGAAATTAAAAACATTTGCGATAAACTGTTTTTCGCAAGAATAATAGAGTAGGAGAACATAATGAAAACAAAAAAATCACCTGTACAAAGTTTGTCGTTAGACGATAATATAGCAAAAATTTCAATATTGGAGCTTCCCGATAAGCCGGGCATAGCGTTTAAGCTTTTCAGTCAGCTTACCGAGCAGGATGTTCAAATTGACATGATAGTGCAGAATATAAACAGACAGAACATAAATGATATATCATTTACAGTAAGAGAAGACCTGATGGAAAAAGCTGTTCAAACTGCGCAAAAATTTGCTTTCGAGGTAAACGCTCAAAAAGTAATTTATGATAAAGCTGTTGCCAAACTATCGGTTGTAGGCAGCGGCCTTATCGCCAGCACTGAAGTTGCGGCAAAGTTTTTTGAAGCATTAAGCGAAATCGGCGTTAATATTCAAATGATAAGCACTTCCGAAGTTATGATTTCCTGCATTATTGACAAGGAACAGTCAAAAGAAGCTTTTAAACATGTCCATAAAAAATTTGAAGAATAATAAAGGCAGCTGCAAAACAGCTGCTTTTTTATTTCCCTGGCAATTTTTTACTCTTAATAAGCGTATTTTTCTTTATAGTTAACGCCTTCGTTTATTTTCTTAATTACTTCCTTATCTGAATTAGACGTAGAATCCAAAGTCGGGTCCATAATCTTCCAGTCTTTTCCGTCAAATTCAATTATATTATTGACCCAGCCAATGTCTTTTATATAAACGCTGATCCATGCGTGATAAATATTGCCCATGTATCCGATAACAAGTTTTGTCGGGATCCCCAGCGAGCGCAGCATACAGCACATAACGGCTGTATAGTCAAAGCATATTCCTTTTTTAGCTTTTAGTATATTGTCTACATCAGGCAAGTATCCCGATTTTACTGTTTGAGCTTTATCATAATCATACTTAAAATTATTTATAACATAATTATAAATTGTTGAAACTGCTTCCAGCTCGTCCTTTGCGTCTTTAGCAAGTTCTTCGGCCTTTTTTACTGTTTGACTGTCTTTTGTAAAATTAACATACTGATTAGGATATAAAAACGGAAGATATTCGTTTTCGAGTTTTACGGTAATCGATTTTTGATAAGCAAGAGCATATTGGCTGCTTACAACATTTTCAAAAACCTTAACTTTATAAACTCCGTCCCCCTGTGTAAGAGGAAGTACGCTGTAGCTGCCGTCAGTAGGCAAATCATATGTATAAGTATCTCCGTCCTTATTTATCTGGACTTTAATTTTTTTGTCGGTGTCTGATTTAAATCTTACCATTATGTAGCCTTGGCTTGTGTTAGAGGCGTCTATTGTAACGCTGCTGTTTTGATAAACAATTTTATTCGAATTAACAGGCGTAAGCACATTTGTTTTAAACATTTTCTGTGATGTATTCGCTGAAGAACACGCAGTTATTAATAAAACAAGAATAATCATAAGTATAAAAATAGCTTTTTTTGTATCCTTCATATACTTCTCCTGTAATGTCACATTAAATTTGTATATATTATACATAAAATAATAAAATATGGCAAAATAAAGTAATAAAACGGTAATATATTATTTATTTTATCTTGTATTTCATGTATACCTTTGCTAAAATCATATAAAAATGTAGTAATATTTTGTCGAAATATGTTATATGCAAATCAATACTGCAAAGGTTTAACTGATGGATATAATAAGAACAAAAAAAACGCTGTCATTTACATATTTATCATCATTTTGTCTGGAACTTGCATTGATTTTAAATGCTGGTATTTCTTTAAACGATGGTCTCACGATACTATTTGAAGACGAAAATGACAATCAGTCAAAGCAATTACTCAAACATATAAGCACACAAGTAAATAACGGTAAGCCGCTTGATGCAGTTTTAAAAGAGGACGGGCGGTTTCCGTCATATATGACCGATATGATAGAAATAGGCTCTCATACAGGCAAACTGGA
>JAAZOI010000097.1 GCA_012797825.1 Eubacteriaceae bacterium
CAGAGGCGGAGTAATAGGACACGTATCTCCCGAAGCGGCGTTAGGCGGACCTATCGCGCTTATTAAAGAAGGCGACACAATTGACATTGACTTAAATAACAGGACAATAAATCTTGTAATAGATGAAGCAGAACTTAAGAAAAGACAAGACGCTTGGGTATGCCCAGAGCCTAAAGTTGATTATGGCTGGCTTGCACAGTACGCCTACCTTGTAGGACCTGTATCAAAAGGCGCGCAGCTGTTATTTAATAAAAAATAAGTACATAAAAATACATAATATAAACAGCCGCAATAAAAAGCGGCTGTTTTTTTAATTCAGTATACTAATAAATGGTTTTTTATATTATAATATTGTTAAGTTGCACATGGAGGTACATATATGGAAAAAAAATTAATAAGCGACAGAGTAAAAGACAGAATTTTAAAAGCCGACTCAAGGGCTTTGATGAAAGGCGCAGGGTTTACGGACGAGGAACTTGCACGACCTTTTATTGGAATAGCAGGCTCGTGGACTAACGTATTTGCGGGACATGTAAATCTTGATAAAATAGCCCAAGCCGCAATGGACGGAGTAAGAATGGCAGGCGGCACGCCGATATCGTTTAATACGATATCGACATGCGACGGCATAGCAATGGGAACGGACGGAATGAAATACTCGCTTCCGAGCAGAGAAGTAATTGCAAATTCAGTTGAAAGTATAGCAAACGCGCACGCTTGCGACGGACTTATTTTAATCGCGGCATGCGATAAAATTATACCCGGAATGCTTATAGGCGCGTTAAGAGTAAATATACCGACAATTATAGTAACGGGCGGTCCTATGATTGCGGGAAATTATATGGGCAAAAGAATTGAGGTAATAAACCTCACGGAAGCAGTAGGTACAGTTCTTGCGGGCAAACTTGACGCGGCTGTTTTGTCGGAATACGAAGATGAAGCATGCCCGGGCTGCGGCTCCTGCCAGGGGATGTTTACGGCAAACTCGATGAGCTGCATGACCGAAGTGCTCGGCATGGGCATAGAAGGTAACGGCACCGTGCCCGCAGTTCACGCGAAAAGATTCAGAATGGCAAAACAAGCGGGTATGCAGATATTAAAACTCGTGGAAGCTGACGTAAAACCGAGCGACATATTAAACAAAGCCTCGTTTGAAAACGCAGTAACTGTTGACATGATGTTAGGCTGCTCTACAAACACAGCGCTGCATCTTCCCGCAATAGCAAGAGCGGCAGGAGTAAAACTTGACATTGACGACTTTGACAGAATAAGCAAAAAAGTGCCGCACATAGCGAAATTATCTCCCGCGGGGAAACACCTTCTGCAGGACTTGGACGTTGCGGGCGGCATACCCGCAGTGCTTAAAGCTGGCATAGACGCAGGACTTGTTGACGGCAGTGCGAAAACTATAACTATGAAAACAGTAGCGGAAAACGTAAAAGATAAAAAAATACTTGACGCAGACGTAATACGCATAGACAACCCGTATTCCAAAGAAGGCGGTTTGATGGTGCTGAAAGGCAATCTCGCGCCTTTGGGATCGGTTATAAAATCGGCCGGAGTCAAACCCGAAATGTGGGAACATACCGGCCCCGCAAGAGTGTTTGACTCTGAACAGGAAGCAAGGGAAGCCCTTGAAGCAGGCAAAATAAACAAAGGCGACGTAATAGTTGTACGTTACGAAGGTCCTAAAGGCGGACCGGGAATGCAAGAAATGCTTGCGATAACGGCGAAAATTGTAGGCATGGGACTTGACACGGAAGTCGCGCTTATTACCGACGGACGTTTCTCAGGCGCAAGCAGGGGAGGGGCTATAGGACACGTATCGCCTGAAGCCGCATTGGGCGGACCAATTGCGCTTATAGAAGAAGGGGACAAGATAGAAATTAATCTTAACAAGCGTTCTCTTAATCTTTTAGTAGATGACGCTACAATGAAAGCAAGAAAAGACAAATGG
>JAAZOI010000098.1 GCA_012797825.1 Eubacteriaceae bacterium
TAGCAATCACGTCAGCGTCAGGTCCTATAAAAACAATATCATGTTTTTTGCATAATGCGGCAAACTCGGCGTTTTCTGCCAAAAATCCGTATCCGGGATGGATTGCCTGACACCCGGATACAATGGCCGCCGTTATAATCGCATTTTGATTTAAATAACTGTTAAGCGCTAAATGGCTGCCGATACATATGCATTCATCAGCCATAGATACATGAATAGACTCGCTGTCAGCCTGCGAATACACCGCAACGCTTGAAATACCCATTTCTTTGCAGGCGCGTATTATACGTACCGCAATTTCGCCTCTGTTTGCAATTAAAATTTTAGAAAACAAGCATCCTCACCTCACTTGCCTATAGTAAAGGAAAAATCGGCGCTTACGCACAATTCGCCGTTTGTATACCCCTTACCGCTTGCAAAATAAAAAGGACCTTTAGATTTTGTTATTACGCACTCTGAACAAAATGTATCATTTGGTAAAACTTTTTTTCTGAATTTAACATTATTAAGTCCTGTGAAATACGGCGTTGAAGTATGTGAATCTAAATCCGACAATAGAACGCATACAGCTTGTGCAAGCATTTCACATAAAACTCCTCCCGGAACAATAGGATTGTTCGGAAAATGACCTTTTAAAAACCATTCTTGCCCGGTTACTTTATATTTTCCGTATGCAACACCGTCCCTCACTTCAGCTTCATCAATTAAAAGCATATTATCTCTGTGAGGTATTATTTTCATTATTTCATCTTTATTCATTATCTTCACCGGGTTTTATATAAAATAACGTCTGCCCGAATTCAACAACGTCGCCGTTTTTAATGCATATTTGAGTTATAGTTCCGTCTTGTTCCGATGTTATCTCGTTCATTAATTTCATAGCCTCAATTATACATAAAACATCGCCTTTTTTTACTTTGCTTTCCAAAGCAACATAAGCCGCTGCTTCCGGCGAAGGCGCTGCATAAAATACGCCAACCATGGGCGACAGCACAGCCTGCCCGTCATTTTTTATTTCTATTTTAGTATCATTTGCTACATCAACTTTTTCAATAACTGACTGCTGCGCGATTGTTATGCCTGCGTTTGCAGCAGCGGCAGCAGTGTTGCGTTCTCTTCGTATATTAGTATTTTCTTCTTTTATTTCTATAAGATTTAACGCTTTTTCTTCCATAAGACTTGCTAAATCTTTAATGAATTGCAGTTTCATATAAACATCAATCCTTTCAGATTAAATATATAATTATTTATAATAATTATATTTTTTTAAAAGCTATGCATCCGTTATGTCCCCCGAAACCAAGCGATGATGAAAGCGCTAAATTTATTTTGGCTTTTCTTGCGATATTGGGGACATAATCAAGGTCGCAGTCCGGATCTGGCTCTACATAACCGATAGTCGGAGGAGCTATTTGGTTTTTCAAAGCGAGTATGGATACAATCGCTTCAGCCGCGCCTGCAGCCCCCAGCATATGCCCCGTCATTGATTTCGTAGAGCTTACAAGCGCCTTTTTTGCTTTATCTCCAAGAGCTATTTTTATGGCAAGTGTTTCAGTCTTATCATTTAAAGGCGTACTTGTACCGTGCGCATTTATGTAGATATTTTCTTCATCTGCCATACCTGATTCTTTATATGCATTCTCTATTGCTTTTGCGCTGCTCGTAGCTTCCGGGTTCGGCGCAGTTATATGGTACGCGTCGCAAGTAGAGCCGTAACCTACAATTTCAGCATAAATTTTCGCATCTCTTTTTTTGGCGTGCTCATATTCTTCAAGTACTAATGCGCCCGCTCCCTCACCTATTACAAAACCGCTTCTTCTCTTATCAAACGGTATTGACGCAACAGTTATATCCTCGGTTGTAGCAAGCGCCAAGCAATTTGTAAATCCCGCGACTCCGATAGGAATAACTGCGGCTTCCGCCCCTCCTGAAATAATCGCATCGGCATATCCGTGCTTAATAGCTCTGTATGCTTCACCTATTGAGTTTGTTCCCGTAGCGCATGCCGTGACAATGGGAATGCATGGGCCTTGAGCGTTAAATCTTATTGCGATATTGCCCGCTCCTATATTTGCTATCATCATCGGTATAAAAAACGGCGATACTTTTTTCGGACCTGACGAAATTAATTTTTCAACCTCAACAGATATTGTTTCAAGTCCGCCAGTGCCGGAGCCGAAATAAACGCCGAATCGCTCGGGCTCGACACTTCCCATAATGCCGCTGTCCTCTACTGCTTGCGATGCGGCCGCTAATGCGTACTGCGCGAATAAATCAGTCTTTCTTATCTCACTTTTTTCCATATAAATACTTGGGTCAAACCCTTTTACTTCCGCGCCGATTTTAACTTTATAATTAGTTGTATCAAATTTTGTAATTCTTCCTATTCCGCATACTCCCCCTACGATATTGTTCCAAAACGTATCAACATCATTCCCCACAGGAGTAATCGCGCCCATACCTGTAACAACAACTCTATTCATATTAAGCTTAATCCTTTCATTTTTTAAAATTAATCAAAAAATGTTATAAAATATAAGTATATATAAATAACTTAATTTGAAATTAATCCCTTACATTGCCATTCCGCCGTCTACTCGGATAACTTCACCTGTTATATACCTTGCGCTGTCGCTTGCCAGGAATGCTACAGTGCTTGCAATATCTTCAGCTTCTCCTAAAACGCCCATTGGAATAGCTTGTGCAATACTTTTTTTCTGCTCTTCTGTAAGCGCCGCAGTCATTTCCGTTGAAATATATCCCGGAGCTACTGCATTGCAGCATATGCCTTTTGCCGCAAGCTCTTTTGCGACAGCTTTTGTAAGCCCTATAAGCCCTGCTTTTGAAGCCGAGTAATTTGCCTGCCCTGCGTTTCCCATAAGGCCTGATACAGAGCTTATATTAATTATTCTGCCTGATTTATTTTTTATAAAATTCGAGTAACAATGCTTTATCATGTTAAACGCGCCTTTTAAATTAACATCTAAAACCGCGTCAAAGTCCGCTTCTTTCATTGTGAACACAAGTCCGTCTCTGGTAATGCCTGCATTATTGACTAATATATCAATTTTTCCCATTTCTTTAATTATTGCATTTACCGTTTCTTTGGAAGCGTTAAAATCCGAAACATTGCATTTATAAATATTAGCGTTTACTCCAAGCTCCTGCGCAAGTTTTAAAGTCTCCTGCGCAGCCGCTTCATTTCCCGAGTAAATTATTGCGACATTAACCCCTGATTGTGCAAGCTTTAAAGTTATTGCTCTGCCTATGCCCCGTGAGCCTCCGGTAATAACTGCTGTTTTATTTTTCATTTTTACCTCGCATCTTTCAAAGCTTCTAATGTATTTGTAAGACTTGCTTTGTCTTCTACGTTAAATATTTTTACATCTTGCGATATTTTGTTGATAAGTCCTGTTAATGTTTTTCCTGCTCCCACTTCGACAAAAGTATCAATGCCGGAAATTATCATATTTTCAATTGTTTTCTGCCACTTTACCGGATTTTTAATTTGATTTACTACTAACTCTTTTATATTTTCCCCATATGGTTTTGCTGTAAAGTTTGAGTAAATGGGTATTTGCGGTCTATTTAATGTGTACTTATTAAGCTCTTGTTCTAAACCTTCCGATGCTTTCTGCATAAACGGAGTGTGAAACCCCCCGCTTACAGCCAGCGGCACAACTCTTCCGCCTGCCTGTTTTACATCATTTTTAAACAATTCCATTTCTTCTTTTAGTCCGGCGACAACCAATTGTCCGGAGCAATTATAATTTACCGGATAAACATTTTTATATTTACGGCATAGCTCTTCCACAGTTTCATTATCAAGTTTTAAAACCGCAGCCATTGCGCTGTCATACTCTGAGGCTGCTTTCTGCATAAGTTCTCCTCTTTTGCATACCAGCCTAAACCCGTCTTCTTTTGATAATATTCCGCAAAAAGTTAAAGCCGCAATCTCTCCCAGCGAAAAACCGGCAACGGCTGAAGGGATTATTCCCTCCTGCTTTAAAGCCTGCGCAGCGGCTAAATCAACGCAATAAAGACATGGCTGCGTATTGGCTGTTTGCATAAGTTCTTCATTTGTACCTGAAAAGCATTGATCTGACGTGCCTTTTCGAATACTATCGGCAATGTCAAATACTTCTTTAGCGTAAGAACTTGCTTCATACAATTCTTTTCCCATGCCTGAATATTGAGCGCCTTGACCTGAAAATACAAACGCTATATTTTGCATTTTTTTATCCTCAAGATTTTATATTATTTTAATTTTTGTTCTATATAGTTAACCAATTCTCCGATTGTCGCGAAATTTTCTTCGATTTCAAGTTCTACTCCGAGTTTTTCTTCAAGCTCCATTAAAATCTCAACAAAATCAAGTGAATCAATACCGAGGTCTTTAAATGTCGTATCCTTTGTGATATTTATTCCTTCTGCGTCGGAATAATTTTTTAATATTTCTGTTACTTTTTCTAATACCATTTTTTTGCCTCCAAAAAATTTATATAATTTTATAAAAGGGCTTAGCCCTATTTAGACCATCTTATAACGCTGGCACCTGTTGTAAGTCCGCCGCCGACAGCGCAGAACACAATATAATCGCCTTTTTTAAGTTTGTTCTCTTTATTCATCTCATCAAGCATTATAGGAATGCTTGCAGAAGAAGTATTCCCGTATTTTTCTATATTATGGCAATATCTTTCTTCAGGAATACTTAATTTTTTAGCTACCGCCTCAATTATTCTCAAATTAGCCTGATGAGGAATAACAAATGAAGCGTCTTCCTGCGTTAAATTCGCTTGCTCCAATACATCTTGTATATCCATGCACATATGATTAACAGCGTATTTATAAACTTCCCGGCCTTTCATATTAATATAAGGCTCTTCAGCTTCTCTTTCAAAATAATGAGACAGCCCGATATGATTAGGAATTTTTATTATATCGTCATCACCCTTAGCTCCGAGCTTGCATGCAAGATAATCGTCTCCTTCTCCGAGCACAACTGCTCCCGCTCCATCCGCGAATATAACACATGTTGCCCTGTCTTCCCAATTTAACATTTTAGATAGTCTTTCAGCTCCTATTACAAGCATTTTCTTTACTCTTTTTCTTGCAAAAAAGCCTGCTGCTGTATCTAGAACATAAATAAATCCTGAACACGCTGCGCTTATATCCATTGCAGGGCAATCTGCCCCTATCATTTTCTGTACCATTATAGCAAC
This sequence comes from Eubacteriaceae bacterium, assembly GCA_012797825.1. GTDB lineage: Bacteria > Bacillota > Clostridia > Eubacteriales > UBA1433 > UBA1433. Next base: position 5,223 of record JAAZOI010000098.1, read on the forward strand.
CGACGGCGAAGCGTTTTCAGGTGTAATTGTCGCGCATAAAATCATATCAATCTCTTCGGGCTTAACGTTTGCGTCTTCAAGTGCTCTTATAGCGGCTTGGTATGCCATGTCAGATGTGTGTTCTGTGGTTGAATAATGTCTTTGCTTTATGCCTGTTCGCTCGGTAATCCATTCGTCGTTTGTATCGACAAATTTAGCCATGTCGTCATTGGTAACTATTTTTTCCGGAGCGTAGCTTCCTGTACCTAAAATTGTAAAACTCATTTTGATTCCTCGCTTTTCTCTAAACTTTTTTTAAAGAAATTATTCAATTTATTTATCGCGTTAAAAAGAATTTCCCGTTCTTGTTCATTAAAATCTTTGCTTAATTCTCTTACTAAGTTTCTATGGTAAAATTGATGATATGCGTCTATTTTACATCCGAATTTCGTAAGCCTTACCCTTACTACTCTCCCGTCTTTTTCACATTTCATTTTTTCAACATATTCTTTGTTTACAAGCTTATTTACCGCAATTGTTACAGACGGCGCAGTAATATTTAAATCCTCAGCAATCTCGCTTATTGTTTTTCCTATATTGCCGTCTTTCCCAATACTTTCTATTAAATGCATTTCATTAATAGATAGCTGAAGCCTGCTGTTATTTTTTATTGCTTGTTCTTCAATATGCAAGATATTGTAATATGCTTCAACCAAAATGTCATTTAAGGCCTTCGCAAAATCATCCATATCAATCTCCTATTAATTAGTTAGACTAACTAAATATATTTGAATTATATTTCTGAACTTTTAAATTGTCAAGTTGAATTTAATTAGAAATAAAACAGAATTTAAATAATATCCATAATCCTTTGATTATCTGAAAGCCAGATTTTATATTTTTTATAATCAGGCATAAACATTTTCAGACAATTATAAAAATCTTTTGAGTGATCGGGATATACTATATGAATAATTTCATGAAGCACAACATAATCAATAACTTCTATAGGGCACATAATTAACCTGAATGAGAAATTTATATTCCCTTCCCTGCCGCAAGACCCCCAGCGGCGTTTGGCACTGGATATTTTTATGCTTGACGTTTTAAGTCCCGTTATTTTCTCATATTTACAAACTTGCTCTGATAATATTATCTTAGCGGCTTTTTTATACCATTTTATAATCGAGCTATTTTTATCTTGTATATTCTTATTTATATAAAGGCTGTCTTTTTCTAATTTTACGCTTTTAATTTTCTCTGAAAATAATAAAGGAAATTGCTTTCCTAAAAACAAAAATTCTTCTCCCGCTTCAAATTTATGTACTTTATATAATTCTGTTTTATTTTTAGCAAGAACCTGCTTCTGTTCTATCCAGGTTTTTTTTCTTTTTATAATTTCTTCAATTTCAATATTAGAAGCCTTTAATGGCGCCTTAATAATAAGCGCGCCTTCGCTGTTTACAATAAGTGCAACAGTTTTGCGTTTACTTCTTAAAATTGTATAATCTTTCAAGTTTTTCTCCCTTTTAAATTAACCTACATTAAAGAAGCGAACATTCTTAAAAATGATCTTATAATTCTTGTAAAAATACCCACATCATCGCAATCCTTAATTGTAATCTGACGGCATTGCTCAAACATGCTTAAAAAATCTTCTTTGATTTGTAAAACGGCCCGTGTATCAAACATCCATACCCCGCATTCAAAATGAAGATACAAGCTCCTGTAATCAAAATTTATTGTACCAACCGTTGCGAAAATATCATCTGATACCGTTAGCTTCGAGTGAATAAACCCCGGAGTATACTCATATATTTTTATTCCGCTTTTAATAAGCTTTTTATAATTGTTCTTAGTGAGCATATATACTGATTTTTTATCCGGTATATGAGGCGTTATTATTCTTATATCTACTCCCTGCAAGGCACAAAGACATAACGCTGTTTGCATTTGATAATCTAAAATAAGATAAGGAGTCGCAATATATAAATATTTTTTTGCTTTACCTATTAAATTAAGATATACATCCTCTCCTACTGATTCTTCATTAACAGGGCCGCTGCTGTACGGCTGAACATATCCGTCATAGCCTAAATAATTATTTTCTTCAAATTTATATTTATGATATTTTTCTTTAGTATTATTCAAATAGTCCCATACGGTTAAAAACATAACCGTAAAGCTGTAAACTGAAGAACATCTTATTAATATTCCACCGTCTTTCCAATATCCGAATCTTACTTTTTTATTTATATATTCATCAGCAATATTAATGCCGCCGGTATACGCGCATTTACCGTCTATTACTATTATTTTGCGGTGATCGCGATTGTTAAGCCTTGAATTGACAGTAGGAATAAACGGATTGAAAACGCTGCATTTTATACCATAAGACTGAATCGTTTTTTTATAGTTATATGGAAGTGTTGTAATACATCCCATATCATCATAAATTACTCTTACATCTATTCCCTTTTCTGCTTTTTGCTTTAAGATGTTTAATATCTCATCCCACATTATTCCTTCGGCTATAATAAAAAACTCCAGGAAAATAAATCTTTCCGCTTTTTTGAGTTCTTCGATAATTGATGAGTAAATTTCTTCTCCTGTTGAAAAATATCTCGCGAAATCGTTTTTATACGGCGGGCAATATGCGCTGTTTAAAATGTATTTGGCTTGATTAGCTGCATCTTTATTTAATTGCTCTATTTCTGAAATGATTCGGTTTGAATATATGCTGTCAACCATGTCAAAAGATCTTTCCTTGACATAATTCATTTTTCTTTTTAGTCGTTTGCTCAGTCTGTTCCCGCCTAGCATTAAATACAACAGCCATCCGAATATCGGAAATAATAAAATAGGCACCATCCATGCAATTTTATATTCAGGGTTCATATTTTTATTTACAATAAATAAGACAACAAAAAAGCTCAATATCCCGGATAATACAAAATAAAAATCTATAAAGTCGTTGAATTTTGTTATAACTACAAAAAAAATAACTATTTGAGCAATAATTGCAACTGCCGCAAGTACGATTCTATAAAAAACAAGTTTAGATAAATTTTTCATTCAGCCCTGCCTTAAAAATTTTTAATCAATACACATCAAGCTTATTTTCTTTCCCCTTTACAATGCGCTTTATATTAGCCCTATGCTGATACGTACTGATTAGTTCAATGATTAAAGTCAGTATAAAATTTACACCAAATCCCTGAAAAATAATGACCATAATTAAAATGGAATAAATTCCGCAAATTGATGCTAAAGATACTAGTTTTGTAAAATATATAATTAAAAAAGCAATTACTGCCGCGACTAATAAAAAGATAGGAGCAATTATTGCATATGCGCCCATTAAAGTGGCTACGCCTTTGCCGCCTTTAAATTTTAAAAATATCGGCCAGTTATGACCTATAATAACAGCAAATGCAGCAATCGCCTCTGCATATGCTCCGTCGCTTAATAACTTTGCTATTAAAACAGCTATTAACCCCTTTAAAAAGTCTGATATGAATACTATAGTTCCAGCTTTTTTGCCCATTACTCTTAAAGCATTGGTCGTACCTGCATTGCCGCTTCCATGCTGCCTTATATCTGTGTTTTTAGTCAATCTGCCATATATGTATGCTGCATTTATATTGCCGAGTAAATAACATAAAATAAATATTAATAAATACATTAACATCGGTGCGCCCTCGCTTTTTTGTTTATTTTATAATAATAAAAAATACAAAAACCGTCAATACAAGTATATATTATATTTGCATTATATTATCATTTTATTACAATAAAAATATTTGTTTTTTATTAATATTTTTTATCAAATTAATTTGAAATTACTAACATATTCACAATATTTAGAGATAAAATTGTTAATACTTATCAATATTTTGTAATATTTTGTCGATAAAATTTTATCTTTTATTTTAAATGAAATAATATAATCTATTCATTTTGGCAATAATAGGAATTATTAAATTATCTCTTAGGAGCATTTAAATGAAACAGATAATTATTAATGAAAAATGTTTTTTAATAAATGGCAATAAAATAATCGGACAAATTCTAAAAAACGGCAAAATTTGCGTAATTAAATTTATAAACTATATTAGCTCTGACGGAAAACTAAACAAATACTATATAAGGCGAGAAGGTTATTTAATAGGTTGGATTAATGGTGACTTAACCGAATGCAAAGGTAAAGATTTAATTAATCAAGATATACTTTCAGATATAATGCATGCTATGAATATATTAAAAAATGCAAGCCGGGAACTATGCTGCTAGAAATAGCATATGATAAAGAAAAGAGCTTGATTGCTCTTTTTTTATGTAAAATTTTGATGTAATAAAAAGCTCTTATTTTACATATAGATAATTTACAACTTAAGAAAGGGTGCACTTGCTATGATTCAGTTTAAAGATTTTGACAAAAAATTTATATCAGATAATTTCAATGATGCTGATGAAATTATCACTTCTAAAGACGTTGATTTTGTATTAAACAAACTTGACGGTTTAATTATGCAAAAAGGATTTATACATTATGAAAAAAAATATAATGATTTCGGCCTGCAAGCTATGAGAGTTTTTGACAGTATTTATTATAATAATTGAATTTTTATCTACATAGATATAAATTTATATTCTTTGCTTTATGTATCATTTTAATATTTTAAGTATATAATAATATTATAGCCGTACTTAAAAGATTTTTAATGCGGTATTAAAGAGATAGATGACTTTGTTCGTAAAAAATTTTCAATCTATCTCTTTTATTTTATTTTAAATTATCAGGTATAAATAATTTATATAAAAATATACTTATATTGACACTATATTTTTTTACTTATATGAATGCTTGTGTCATGCAGAACCCGCTTAATAGGGATATATTAAGTTAACAGTGTTGCGGGTTCTGTTTTATTTTTAAAAAATAGGATAATTATAAAAAGAACGATAATAATAAAAGTAATATTAAATTGCGGAGGTTTTATTATATGTCAAAAGTAATATTGGGTATAATGTTAAAACAAAGAACAGAAACATCCCCAAAATTTCAGGATATCATTTCAGACTACGGCTGCTATATTTCAACAAGAATAGGGCTTCATAACGCAGATGATACAAATTGCAGCCCAAACGGCATAATTCTTCTTGAAACAATAAATGAAGGCAAGGCGCAGGAGCTTGAAGACAAGATAAGAAGCAATATAGATGGCGTTCTTGTGCAGAAAATGGTATTCTAATCGTATAAACATAACTTATATTTTAATATAAAAAAACCGCATTTGCGGTTTTTTTACATAATAAAGCATTTTTAATTTAAACTACTTGATATTGCCGTAAAGTTTAATATATAATCACATTAGCGAATTTATTTTATTGGAGAGCATTATGATTTATTCAATAGAATCTAATAAACTAAAACATGAAAATAATTACAGCGAAGGTTTCAAACCTGAAAAAAACAAACAATACATTGCTATATTCAGTATTAACGAGAAGCCTGAAAAGATAATCGATGAAAAAATACCGGATGATTTTTACGTTGCTGCTCTTGAAAACAAAACGCCAAGGTTTGAATGTTATGAAGCGCTGGATATTATCTGTATGAAAATTAACCATTTTAAAAGCGAACCTGATGATAAAACATCTTATGTTTTTATTTATATTCAAAATAATCTTATGCAATTTGTATGTGAAGATACTGCTCCGGTAAATGAATTTATAGAACGTATTATTAAAAACGATATTAATATAAATTACGGTAAAATCCTATATTTGTTCTTTACGTTTTTAATTGAAAATGATATGGGTGAACTCGAAAAAACAGAAGATCGTTTAACGGAATATGAGGACGAAATACTTAATTACGCGGCATCCAAAGTAAATTATTCCAAGTTGGTTATAAATATATCTCGCCAACTTCGAGCAACAAAACAATATTATGAGCAATTTTTAAATGTCGTTGAAAATTTAAGCTGGAATGAAAATAATCTTTTGGAAACAAAAACTTTAAGATATTTTAAAATACTAGACAGTAAGCTTGACCGACTTTATAACACGACTGTTAATCTCATCGCTTTTTCAACAGAAGTGCGGGAAGCATATCAAATGGAAGTTGATTTGCGCGCCAATAAAATAATGCAGCTTTTCACTGTTGTTACCGTAATTTTTATGCCTCTCACATTAATAGTCGGATGGTATGGAATGAACCTGAAAATGCCTGAATTCGAGATAGATTTCTTTTATCCTATCGTAATAGTATTAAGCATTATTGTGAGCATTTTTATTATTGCTTTTTTTAAAAAAAGAAAATGGTTTTAATCTATTCATATATTCATACAAATTTCTTGACATCTATTAGTATTTAGATATAATTATATTAAATATTTAGATAATTATATAAATATCTAATGCTTGCTAGAGGTGCTATTATGAATGAAGTATTTAAAGCCCTTTCAGATCCGACAAGAAGAAAAATATTAGAGCTTCTTTCTAAAAAAGATATGAATGCCGGAGAAATATCCGATAATTTCAAAATAAGCAAACCATCAATAAGTCATCATTTATCGGCTTTAAAAAACGCGGGCTTAATACTTGATGAACGGGAAGGCCAAAATATAAAATATTCGCTTAATATAACAGTATTTCAAGACATTATCAAATGGTTTTTTGACACTGCCAACAAAAACGGAGGTGAAGAGTAAATGAAAATTGATAAATTAAACATTTCTGTGTTAATTTTATCTGTTTTATCATTTATAGGTATTTCAATAATGTATTTTTATCTGCCAGACACCATTCCTATTCATTGGAATATAAACGGAGAAGTGGACAATTACGGCGGAAAAGCTACTATATTTTTATTGGGGGCGCTGCCGGCGGCGATGTGGCTTTTAATGATGTTTCTTCCTAAAATTGATCCCAGAAGAGAAAACTATAAATTACACGCAAAAGCGTATGAAATTATTATACTTTCTATTATATTAATATTTATCGCGTTAGGCTGGATAACAGTTTACGCTGCTCTGGGTCATTCCATTAAAATAAATCTTTATATACCGCTGCTGATAGGCATTTTATTTATAATAATAGGAAACTATATGCCTACAATAAAGCACAATTATTTTTTCGGCATACGCAACCCGTGGACTCTCGCGAACGAGGTGGTATGGAAAAAAACTCATAAAGCCGGCGGATATGCTTTTATAATAATGGGCATATTTTTCGGATTAGACGCTTTTATAAAAAGCAAAGCACTCACAATAGCTTCTATTATTGTAATCGGCATACTTATCATAGCGGTAAATGTATATTCATTTTTACTATTTCAAAAAATAAAGCGGTAATTAATTTAAATTTATTTACTAAGCAAAAGGGAGATTTAATCTCCCCTTTTTTAATATATTGGATAATTACTAAATTTTCCGTAAAAAATATAATAATAAAAATTTTATTACGGGAGCTGATTTTTACTATGCAGGATATTATTTCTACACCGCCGTCATCATATTGGATTGCTTCAACTCAGCAGACTAATTATCCTAAATTTACAGACAATATAAAAGTAGACGTAGCCATCGTGGGCGGCGGCATTGTCGGTATACTATGCGCATATTTTTTAAGTAATCAAGGAGTGAAAACAGCGGTTTTTGATGCTGATAAAATACTTAAGGGCACAACAGGTCATACTACCGCTAAAATAACTTCACAGCATGAACTTCGCTTACAGAAAATACAGCAAATAAGCAATAATTACGCTCAGCAATATGCTGCTGCCAATGAAACCGCCATAAGAATGTTTGAAAATATAATAAAGCAGCATAATATTGACTGCAATTTTATATGGGATAGCGCATATGTTTATACCCGTCAAGACAGTTATATCGAGCAAATCCAAAAAGAGGCGCATCTAGCCTCAACTCTGGGAATAACCGCTTCATATCTTCAAAGCACTCCTCTGCCCCTTGATATAAAAGCGGCAGTGCGCTATGATAATCAAGCGAAATTCCATCCGAGAAAATTTTTGCTTCCTCTTGCTGATATTATCACAAAATCAGGCAGTCAAATATTCGAACAAACTCGCATTGTAGATTTAGAACATGAAAACAACACCTATTATTTAAAAACAATAGATAACCTCCAAATAACAGCCGATAAAGTCATCATCGCTTCTCATTATCCCTTTTTTAATAAAGCGGCATTATATTTTTCAAGAATTTATCCCGAGCGTTCGTATATAGTTGCAATAAAGGCAAAGGAAAATTATCCCGGTGGAATGTATATAACTGCTGAAACACCTCCGGGCAGATCAATTCGTAGTCAGCAGACTGAAAACGGAGAAATTATTTTAGTCGCAGGCGAACACCATAAAACAGGTCAAGGTGAAGATACAATAAATCATTATAAAAACTTAGTCTTATTTGCCAAGGAACATTTCACCGTTACCGATATGCCCTTTCATTGGTCTGCGCAAGACTGTATGAGCGTTGATGACATACCTCTTGTCGGGCATTATACAGACGATACTGAAAATTTATTTGTGGCTACCGGCTTTGGCAAGTGGGGAATGTCAAACGGTATGGCATCCGCGATGCTGCTTTCTGATCTTATTTTAGGAAAGCCTAACCAATGGCAGGATGTATACAGTCCCTCGCGCCATGACATAATGGCCTCTGCAAAAACTTTCGTTGTTGAAAACGCCAATGTTGCCAAAGAACTCATAAAAGGCAAAATTGAAAGTGTTCCGAATAATATCGAAATTAAAAACGGCGACGGCAAAGTAATTGAAATAAACGGTCAGCGCGCGGGAGCCTATCGGGACGAGCAAGGCAAGCTGCATATTGTAAATACTACTTGCACTCATATGGGATGCGAGCTTAATTGGAATTCGGCTGAAAAAACATGGGACTGTCCTTGTCACGGCTCCCGTTTCGGCATAGACGGCGACATCATTGAAGGACCTGCCGTAAGGCATCTTGACTTGGACGAGCATACCGATACTTTAGAAAAATTGTTTAAAGACGAATATTAAAAAAAAGCTGCCCTACGGGCAGCTTTTTATCATCAGATATCTTATAATGCTATTTAATATCTGACTTTTTAACGGCAATTTGCGATACTATAAACCCTACCCAATAAATTGCCCCGGCTGCTATAAACGTCCATAAATACCAATCACTAAACCCGTATTTTATTATTCTGATAATAATTAATATTAAATCAGGCGCAAAAAACGCGGCGACGACATAACCCCAAAATCCTAAAAAATCATGCCATAATCCGAATGAACGGATGTATAAAAATATTCCTAATACTGTAGCCAAAATAATTAATATAAAGCCAATTATTGATAACGGACTGTTTAATTTTCTTTTCATATTTTCTCTTTATATCGTTTTTTATATTTATATCTTTGTGCCGCAAATTTTGCAAAAAGCTGAATCTTTAGGCAGTTTGCATCCGCATTTTCTGCAGAATATTACTTCGTCTAAATTTGCTACATCTGCATTAATTAATTCTGCTTCCGTCTCTGCGGGTTGAAGTGCTAAGTTATTTTCATTATTTATAATATCTTTTTCATTTTCAGTTATGTAATTATCATTGATTGAATTTTGTAAAGCAAGTTCGCTGCTAATTAAGTTATTGCTTGCAGCATTAACATTGGCAGCCGAGTTATTCTTATTTTTTGATTTCTTGCTTAAAAATATGATTAAAACAACAACCCCGCCGATTGCCAATACGGCGATTATTATTCCCACAACTGCGCTTGCAGATAAAGGATTAGTAAGCGGCGGCAGCGGCTGAACATCATAAAAAGACACATTTTTATCTACAAAATTTTTAAGCGCCGTTTTTTGCGCACTTGTTATCTTTGTATTTGTAAGAGGTATTGTACTGAACGCAACATATTTCCCGTTAATTGTTGTAGCGTACATCTCTACATAATTTTTGTTTTTACTGTTGTATCCTTCAAAATGCAAATAATAATATTTTGAGTTTTTATAAAGTGTGAGGGAAGATATTTCAAGCCCTGATTTTCTTAAATCGTCAATTACTCCACTTGAGTTCATTTTATCAAATTCATCAGGATATTTTTTTAAAAATTCCGTTAAATTCGATATCTGTCTGCTTGAACTGTCTTCATATATCATAACTAAAATTTCCGACTTTTTATCTGTCATCATATCAGCGTAAATATTGCCGCTGTTAAACAGGTCTTTCAACTCCGCTAAATCAATACCATACTTCTTTATATCTGCGTCTTTTGATGTAGTGTCTCTTGTAAATACTATGTAATTGCTCGGAACAGTTATTTTTAAATTACCTTCTTCAAATGTGTATGTTCCTCCCTTTGCCGCAGATATGTTCACGGATGTTAAAAGTAAAGCAACAAATAAAATAATTAAAACAAATTTCTTTCTCATTTTCTTCTCTCTTTTCTATATTAATTAAACTGTTTAAAGTATCTTTGTTCCGCATTTATTGCAGAAAACCGAGTCTCCAAGGAGCATACTGCCGCATTTCCTGCAGAATATATGTCCCTTGTCTCCCTTTATATCATCTGCCGTTTCTGTTATTTCTGCGCTGTCTGCCTGCGGCTCAGTCGCAAACGCCAAAGTAGAGTTAGATACAATATTGTTATCAGTTGCTATATTTTCTTTAACGACAATATCACTCCTTGACTCCATTATTCTAATTAACTTTACTGATGTTTTTTTTGATAAACTCAAATATCCTTCTTTATAAAAATAATATAGCAGTAAATATCCTATTTGAATATCTTTTATGCTTAAATCTGTATCTTTCAGGTCTTGCCATATTAAAAAATCGTCAGTTGCCTTTGACAGAGATTTATATCCTTCCTCTTTCAAGGGTTCATATGAATAAAGAGAAATTGCTTTATTATATAATTCCTTTGGTTCAGCGCATAATTTTATTATACGGTTAGCAATGCTTTCAGCTGTTTCCATTTCCTCTGCTTCAGTGAAATAATCCAGATATTTAAAGCTTTCTTTAAGCACTTCTCCTGTTAATTGGCTATCCAAAGTCTTCTGCCAATCAATAAACTCATTTTTAATATTCTTTTTATTAAACGAATATTCTTCAATAAAAGTTAGCGGATTAAAATCATTGTATGAATTTGCTAGCTTTATAATATCTCGTTTTTCTCTGTTATCCGAATAATGATTCAGTTTATTAACTTCTAAAAGTTTTTCCGCTATTTTTGCGGATTTCCCAGCTTCTGTTTCTATAAAATAATTTAAAAGAAAATATCCTTTTTTAACGTCATCTTTGCTCATTCCCTCGTTATTTAATAATATCCATTCATCATACATTTTTTCTTTGTTGCCGAGTGTAAAGTTAGAATGTTCAATATTAGTTATTTGAAAGTTTATATCAAGCGCTAACGCTTCTTTTATTATCGTTTTATAATTATTATCTAAATTCTGTGATATATCTTGATCTATCGCTTCCAACTTTTCAATTGCCGTTTCTTTAGGTATATGTACTGAATTTGCTTTTCTTTTTATAAAAGCAATAATGCCTCCGGCAATGCTAAAAAATAATGCTGTTGCCCCACCTATTAAAGCTGCTTCAAATGGAGAGTCACTATTAGAATATCTTTTTACCGGCAGCGGCTGCACATCGTAAAAAGATACATCTTTATCCACAAAATTCTTAAGAGCAGTTTTTTGCGCGCTGGTTATTTTAGTATCTTCAAGCGGTATTGTACTGAAACCCACAAATTTCCCGTTTATCGTTGTAATATACATCTCAGCATAATTTTTACTTATACTGTTATATCCTTCAAAATGTAAATAGTAATAACTTGAGTTTTTATAAAGTGTCATTGATGATACTTGAAAACCTGCTTTTTCGAAATCTTTAATAACACTGCCTGATTTAATTTTGTCAAATTCGTCGGGATACTTTTTTAAATACTCGGTCAAATTCGGTATATCCCTGCTTGAGCTGTCTTGATATATTACAACTAAAATTTCTGAATTTTTATCAGTAATCAAATTCGCATATATATTTTTTTCTTCATATAGCTTTTGCAACTGTTCTATATCAATTTCGTATTTCTTTATATCTGCGTCTTTTGAAGTAGTATCTCTAGTAAATATTACGTAATTGCTCGGAACAGTTAATTTCAAATTTCCTTCTTCGAAAGTATATTTACCGCCTCTTGCCGCATAAACATTCACAGATGTCAAAAGTAGAATAACAAATAAAATAACTAAAACAACCTTCTTTTTCATTCTCTTCTCTCTTTCTGTATGTTAAAAAAATAAAATTAATCGATTGCGCCCACATTAGCCGATTGCATTTTATTCAAAAAGTCTAATGGCATTTCGGGCACGGTTTGTAACCCTCATCTTTTGCCGCTTCGACATTATAAATCCAATAACCTTTTTTGGTGTTTTGAAAAACTTCACAGTTATACGTATGATAATATTTAGTTTTATCGTCTATTACAATACCGGCTGACTTATCAAAAAAATCATTTTCATGTTTTGCTTGAGTATATTTATAGTCAAGCAAAATACAGCAGAAAATTAAAATAATAATAACAATTGTAAAAATTATATTATTAAGTTTAACGTGTCTCACATCGTCGGATACTGCTATTTTTTTGCCGCAATACATGCAGAATTCGCTGTCACTTAAAATTTCTTTACTACAATTACTGCACTTCATATATTTAGCTCTCCCTTATTTTCGTTCCGCATTTATTGCAGAAAATCGAATCTTCAAGAAGTTTATTGCCGCATTTTCTGCAAAATAAAATCTCATTATCGCAGTTTGTTGCCGCCGGTTTATAGATATTTACGGGCATTTGCTTTTCTTGAGCAATTTGTGCGGGTTTATTTTCATTTGCCGTTGAATTTAAAGTTGTATTACTATCAGATGAAATATCAATAAACAGAGATTTTCTTTTTTTAAAATATATTAAATTAGGGATAACCCAAATACCGAGGTAAGCTATTAAGCTGACGAATAAAGCTGCGAATACGTTCATGTACTCAAGCAAATAGTCTGCGTAATTTAAAGTGTTTACAGCTAATGTATAAAATAATAAAACTATATTTAAATAATATCCTTCTTTTGTGAGCTTAAACATACATATATAAGTTAATACTATTAGAAAAATAGACAAAAAATCAAATAAATATACCCAGTCCGGAAGGGAACTATTATACGAATCATAATAAGACTTTAATATTGACCCCAGAGTAAAAAAAAGTCCTATTGGAAATCGGTAATAAATATAAAATTTCAGCCAATTGCAAGGCAGCGGATACTGCTCTATTCTCTGTTTGCGGCTGCTTTTATATGTCTCAATTATGCCTTTTTTATATTTTTCATATTGTTCAGAATATTTTGCAGAATTAGTGCTATTCATCATTAGTAATTTGTCTGCAATTTTATCGGCTTTCTGCGTATCGCTTTTAAAATACTTCAATAAAAAATGGCCTGTCTGCATTTCATAAAACGTTGTTTGGTCAACTGCAAGCGCAAGCCATATTTCATATTCATTGTTTAAATTCTTCCCCGCAAGACGAAGTTTTTTATCCTCATCAAGCTGGCCGTATTTTAAACAAACATTAATAGCGCTGTCATATTTGGAATTATAATAGGCATCCTCCATTTTATATCCCCTTTATTCTTATTATTTTCTATTTTCATACGTACTTACAATAAATATTATATTTATCTATTCATAATATTTATTATAACTATACGTATATATTTTGCAACATTATATGACCTAAATTTATAAAAATTATATTTTTTTGATATCTGCAAATTGTTATAATAATTAATATAATCAATCAAAATAAGGATATAATATATAAACATATAAATTAACGAGGTGCCGCTTGTCAAAACAATTCATAATTGCCGATACCCATTTCGGTCATGAAAATATAATAGAATACGAAAACAGACCTTTTGCGTCTGTTGAAGAAATGGATAAACAGTTAATATCCAATTGGAACAAAACAGTAAAGAAAAGAGATACAATATTTATGCTGGGAGACTTTGCTTTTGCTTCCAAAGAAAGAATAAAAGAGCTTGTAAATTCATTAAACGGCACTAAAATATTAGTGCTTGGCAATCATGACAAAACATACACTTATTCCTGGTGGAAAAAAGCGGGGTTTTATATGGTGTGCAAATATCCGATAATTATCGAGAAATTTCTTATCCTGTCTCATGAGCCGCTGTATACAAACACTAATATGCCTTATGTAAATATATTTGGGCATGTTCACGGCAATCCGCAATATCTTGATTATTCAAAATACCATTTTTGCGCATCAGCAGAACGCATAAACTACACGCCTATAGAGCTTAGTGAAATACTTGCTAAAATAGGTTTAAATACCTGATATTATAAGTATTCCACTGTTTTATTTATTTCTTTTTTTGTATTGTGAAAAGCGTGCGGGCAGGCATCGTCAGACGGATAACCTGCGACAAGTATATTTATAAGAACAATATCCTGCGGTATATTAAATTCTTTTCTAATTAATTCTTCGTCAAAATTAGCTACCCATAATGTTCCGAGACCCAGGCTATGCGCCTCTAACATCATATGTGTGCAAACAATAGCGGGGTCAACCGCAGCGCCCGGACCTTTTCTGTTGTTTATCTCATGCCAGCTTTCATTTTTATCATAACCTATTATAAAGAAACAGCTTGCTCCGAATGTATATCGTGTTGCGCCTTTCATCTTATTTACAGCTTCTTCGCTTTGAACTACATAAATTTTCTGCGGCTGATTGTTATGCGCTGTTGGCGCGATATTGCCCGCTGCCAGTATTTTTTCTATTTTCTCATTTTCCACTTTCTTATCGCTGTAAGAGCGAACCGAGTATCTTTGCTTTGCAAATTCCAAAAAATCCATAAATACCTCCGCATTTTAAATAATTTATAAAAATTATAATATAATTAATTTGTATGCGATTATATATTTTTATTGATTCATACTTTTATTTATTATAAACTATAAAACTAAACAACGGAGGTAAATATGTATAAATTGCTTCAGCCTTTAAATACAAATAAAATAAAACTCAAAAACAGGCTAATAATGCCCCCCATGGCAACATCAAAGCCTGATAATTACGGCAAAGTCACAAAAGAATTACTGGACTACTACGATGAAAAATCTAAAGACGGATATTTTTCCGCTGTTATTATAGAACACAGTTTCATATCACCTGACGGCAGAGCTAAAATCGGTCAGCTTTCTATCGCAGATGACGATGTAATAGAAGGTATAAGCCATCTTGCAAATACAATCCATTCAAACGGTTCTAAAGCGATAATGCAGATAAACCACGCCGGCTCGGGCGCAAAAAAAGAAGCCGTTAAAAATGAAGTTGTCGCCCCGTCTGCGATAGTTCACCCAGATAATGATGTTGTCCCAAGAGAACTTACGATGCGGGAAATTGAAGAAATTATTAAACAGTTTGCCTCAGCCGCCTCTCGTGTTAAAAAAGCGGGTTTCGACGGAGTGGAAATTCATTCGTGCCATGGTTATCTGCTAAACCAGTTTCTATCTCCTCTATCAAATAAAAGAACCGATGAATACGGCGGGGATATATACAAAAGAATCAAAATGCACATCGAAGTTGTAAAAGCGGTGCGCGCTGCTGTCGGAGATGAATTTCCGATATTGTTAAGACTTGCGGGAAGCGATTATATGGATGGCGGCATAACAATAGAAGATTCAATAGTTGCCGCTGCTGAACTTGAAAAAGCGGGTGTTGATTTCTTTGATATATCAGGCGGTTTCTGCAAATACACTTTGCCTATATTTACTTCCCAGGGTTTCTTTTCAAATCTTTCTGAACAGATAAAAAAATCCGTAAGCATACCTGTCATACTAACCGGAGGCGTTACTGACATAATTGCCGCCGAAAATATCCTGAATGAAGGAAAAGCCGATTTAATAGGCGTCGGAAGAGCAGTGCTAAAAGATTCGCTTTGGGCTAAAAAGGCCATTGAAAGTCTTAAATAAAAATCAAACCGCCTAAGCATAGGCGGTTTTTTATTTTTCTGTTTCATTTATTTCTATTTTAATTTGTCTTGATAATATAAAGTTAATTACAGCTATGCCGGCTGCAGCCATAAATACGTATTCATATCCGAATTTTGTCCAAAGCAGCCCGCCGAAAAACGGTATTGTCATCGCGACAACATGGTCCAGGCTTGTTCCCGCAGCAAGTGTACGTGATACGTCATCGGGATGAACGGCAATTTTTTTAAGGTAAGTTGACCTTGCCATATCTACAGCAGACATGGAATTATCTATAACGTAGCATGCGGCAATTATAATAACAGCTATATTAGGAGCGGCTAATTTGTCCGCAAAAGCATACCCCATACAAATGAATATTAAAAGTATGGCTGTAAGCGACAAAATAAACCTCTCGCCTTTTATATCTATCGCTTTTCCGACAATCGTTCTTGTCATGATGCTGACAGCCGCTATTATTAACCCCAAAATGGCAAACTGCGGCGGATCAACATTATACATCTGTATAAGCACCCAGGGAGCGAATGTTAAAAATATCTGTTTTCTCGCGCCGTTTACTATGCTTAATATGTAAAAAAGAGTATATTTTTTCCTGAATATTAATTTATTCTTTTTCACGGAAGTCTTATTTATCTTAATGCGCATTACCACAATAGCGCCAAGCAAATAAAAAACGGATGCTATAATAAATGAAATTTTATAATTAAAACTTAAAAACTTAAATCCTGCCCATATTATGCCATATCCTATAATTGTCGCAAAAAGGTTGTATGCCGCATAGCGGCCGAGTCTCATTCCGTAATTTTCATTTTTGGATAAGTTCATGCCTATAACAGGCGTAAGCGGAAGCATCATATGAAGACCAAGATTATTGATAATCATCCATACAACAAGCAAAGCGAAACTCGGAGATAACAACCCAAGCCCTGCCGCACCCACCGCGGTTATTATAGCGCCTATGCTGAACAGCTTTACATCACCTAAAAATGCCAGAGAACTTATAACTATAAAAATTAAAGCTCCCGGCAGTTCGCGGGGAAACTCAAGCATACCTCTTGCTTGCGCAGATAAATGATATGTATCGCTTAAAAAATTATTAAATATCGTTGAATATATTCCCGTAGCGATTCCTAAAAAAATACCTACGGCTAAAAAGTATTTAAAATCTTTGTCATTCTCAAAATTTATTATTTTGTTAAGTTTATTTTTAATCATTGATTTTAATCCCTTTAAACATATCGGAAAACATTATAACTTAAATAATTAAATAAATAAAGATTGCAAAATATACTAAATAATTATTTGCAAATATAATTAGTTTATATACTTGCTTGTTTTTCTTCATATATATTTACTATCTCAAAAAAAGAGGTGAATGTATATGCTGCGTGTTGTAGCATTGGGGAACAGATATAAAAAAGATGATGCAATTGCGATTGAAGTAGCTGAAAATCTGAAAAATAAATTGATAGAAAAAGACATTGACGTGCTTATATGCAACACTGACTATGAATTTTGCTTTGAATCCATAAATGAGGACGATTACCTTATTATTCTGCTGGCTGCTCATTCTGACAAAAATACCGGTTCTCTTAAATTATGCAAAATCAGTGACGCTGTACAGTTTTACAAAAAGAGCATTCCGGCTAATCCTTTTAATTTAAACATATTTAATTTAATGAACTTGTTTCATCTTTCATATGCAGGTTACATAATAAGCGTTAATGTGAAAGATGTAAGTTTTGGCAGCGGTTTAAGCAAAGAACTTGAAAATGATTTTATCCAAATTTGCAGAAAAATAGAACTATTAATAAAAAATATCCAAAATAATATTTTTTCTGTTAAATAACTTTTCTCATGTCACAACAGCATTTTATATGAATATAATAACTAAAAATGCTTTTGGAGAAAGTTATGCAAAATGTTAATTTATCTTTAAAATTTCTTGACAAAGTTATTCAGGACGTTTATCTCGATTTAAATTTACTATCAACTATGCCCAGTAATGAACATACTAAAAGCGTTATAAATCACACAAAAGACCGTGTAAATTTACTTGAAAATTTCTTGCTTCTTCTAAACCAGTTTTATGAAAATGAACTAAAATCGATAAACAATAAAGAAGAAGAAGATAA
>JAAZOI010000099.1 GCA_012797825.1 Eubacteriaceae bacterium
ATAATTAATCCCGGTAAAATTCAGGCAAATGTAGATATAACGCTTCCCATTAATCCGCCCACTTTAAAGCCTACAAAAGAGGCTGTATTTAATGATACCGTACCGGGGGCCATTATTGATATGGTGACCATATCTGCAAATTCTTTTAAGCTAAGCCACCCTTTTTGATCTACTACTATTGATGATATCATAGGCAAAGCGGCATATCCGCCTCCTATGCTGAAAAGGCCTATTTGAATATAACACCACAATAATTTCAGATAAATCATTTTTTAAAGCCCTCTTTATAAAGTTTGTAATATGAATAAGCAATGCCTATGCATGCTGCTGATAATATTGTTATCGGAACACTGAACTTAAAAATAAATGCCGCAATAAAAGCCGTTATAAGTATAGCAATTACAAGAATGTTTTTATTTTTTACTAAATCTTTGCCCATTTTATATACTAAATTTAAAATAACTGCTGCAGCTCCCGCCTGCATTCCTTTAAATAAGCTGATTATTATAACATTATCTTTAATTTTATTGTAAGATAATGTAAGGGCTGAAACAATAATAAGTGCAGGCAAGACTGTCGCCAATAATGACAGCAGTGCTCCCCTAACGCCTAAAATTCTATAACCTATTATCATAGCCGCGTTTCCCGCAATAACGCCCGGGGTAGACTGCGCCATAGCTATTATATCTATCATTTCTTCACTTTTAATCCAGCCGTATGTTTCTACAAAACGTTTTCTTAAAAGATCAATTATTACAAGCCCGCCGCCAAAAGCGACCGAGCTTATGTATAAAGTTGAGAAAAATAATTTAATTGCTATTTCTTTTTTACTTAAATTGATATAATTCATAAAATTCCTCGTTTATATTGTAAAATACACAAACCCTCCGCCAAGCGTAGTTGTTTTTAACCATAAAGATAAATTTATGTATAATATCTTTCCTTCATCTAAAATGCATATAACTGCATTATCAATATCTTTGGCATCAATTTCAACTATAGTGACCCAATGCCATCGGTATAAGCTTTTTTCTTCACCGTTGCAGAGATTTAAAAACGCTACCGGACAGTCTGCCTCTAACCCGTTTGTTATAAACTTTACCGCCTCATCCATTTTCGGGCGTGCTGATTTTCCTTGAGGTATATCTAAAACAAAATAATTTAAATATAAACCTTTTGATTTAGCATATTCCAATATGCCGTCATAAAGCATTTTTGTTGTATTTACTCCCCTTATCGAAGGGGTTACATAATGCCACATTTCATCCATGATTTTAATGGCACTTTTTTTATTTATTACATTGTAATTACCGAAAAGTCTTTTATAATAAACATACATGAATATATTGCATGACGCGCTTGGTCCGCACCCTGCTTTTTGCTTCCATATATTACTATACCATGCCTGATCACACCCGTAATATACTTCATTTGTTTTATCATCTTTTATTTTTAATTGATTTATATTAGTAAGCTGCACTGTTTCACTCCGCATTAATAACTGAATTTTGCTAAATTATACTTTATTTTTTTATAAAAAAATACTTTTAATCAAAAATATTATTAATTTATTTTTTCTATTAAATATATTTTCTCTTTTGCAAATAATAGTGTAATATAAGAATACATATATGTTTTATATTGGAGGCAATATGAAAATTTCTGCAAAAGGCAAATACGGTCTTGCGGCCATGATTTTTATAGCCCAGCAGCCTGCTGATGAGTGTATAACTGTTCTGAGAATATCGGAAACTTTGGATATTTCGAAAATATATTTGGAGCAGGTTTTCGCCCTGTTAAAAAAAGCTGAATTAGTAATATCCATAAAAGGTTCAAGCGGCGGATACCGCTTAAGCAAGCAGAGTAAAGAAATCACCGCTTTTGATATCCTAAATGCTGTGGACGTATCGCTTTTTGAAACCACTGATAAAAATATTTCAGACAAAGCATCCTATATAAGCAAGGCGCTTGATGAAATATTATGGAAAGAATTCGATAATACTATAGTAAAATATTTTACCGGCATTACGCTTTATGAATTAGCTGATGCTTCCTCTAAAAATCAGGCAGGTAAAGAAATTATGTACTATATATAAAAAATAAAAAAAGCAAGAAATTTTCTTGCTTTTTTTATTATAAAGATTTATTCTGAAAATAAAGGAGTTGATAAATACCGTTCCCCTGTATCCGGGAGCAGCACAACTATTGTTTTGCCTTTGTTTTCTTCTCTTTTGGCTATTTGCACGCCTGCCCACAATGCCGCCCCAGAAGATATTCCTACAAGCAGCCCTTCGTCTTTAGCTATTTGCCTTCCGATTATAAAAGCGTCATCGTTTTTTACCGCAATAATTTCATCGTATATGTCTCTGTTAAGAGTATCAGGCACAAAATTTGCCCCTATTCCCTGTATTTTATGGCTTCCCGCAACACCTTTTGACAGCAGCGGAGAATCATGCGGTTCTACAGCGACAATTTTTATATTAGGGTTCTTTTCTTTTAAATATTCACCTACCCCTGTAATTGTCCCGCCTGTGCCTATGCCTGCAATAAAATAATCAATTTTTCCGTTTGTATCATTCCAAATCTCCGGTCCTGTCGTTTTTCTGTGAATGGCAGGATTTGCCGGATTTTCAAATTGGCTCGGAATAAAACTGTTAGGTATTGTTTTTGCAAGCTCAATAGATTTCTCAACCGCGCCCTTCATGCCTTTAGGTCCTTCTGTTAAAACAATTTCCGCGCCATACGCTTTTATTAAATTTCTTCTCTCAACGCTCATTGTCTCAGGCATTGTAAGTATTACACGATATCCTCTGGACGCTCCCACTGAAGCCAACCCTATGCCGGTATTGCCGCTAGTAGGTTCAATTATTACAGCGCCTTCTTTAATTAAGCCTCTTTCTTCCGCGTCATCAAGCATGGATTTTGCTATTCTGTCTTTTACGCTTCCCGCAGGATTAAAGTATTCAAGCTTTGCAAGAATTGTTGCATTAAGATTATTTCTTTTATTGAACTTTGTTATTTCAAGCAGAGGCGTATTGCCTATAAGTTCAGTCAAACTTTTATATATCTTTGACATAATATATACTCCTTATACTATTATATATTTAACATATATGTATTATATGTTTATAATATTCTAATATATTTTTTTGTCAATAGTTTTTATAAAAATATCTTTTATAAATTTTATAAAAGATATCTTATGTATTATAAGTAATTTAAAATCTCAATAGGTTTCCTTATCCTTACGGTCGCATCTTTGCCCTCAACAGCGTCTCCGTATCCGTATTCGCAGAATATTGAATAAATATTATTAGATTGCGCTGTTTTTATATCGTGAAATCTGTCGCCTATCATTACTTGATTTAAAGGATATTTATTCTTGATTTCACTTAATATTTCATGTTTAGGTTTATTGTCATATATGCCGGAACATACCATATCATCAAAATAACAATTCAGACCAAATATTTTATCCGCGCTTTCCATATACTCTTTTCCGCAGTTGCTTAAAAACACCAACACATATCCCTTTTCTTTTAATTTCTTTAACACATCTGTAATATTTTCAAAAAGTCTTGCGTTTCCTTTGCGTACCTGCGCCGCCATTTCTTCTGCTATAATCTCTTCAGCATGCCTTCTGTATTTAATTTCTAAATCCTTCATAAATACATCCCACATTTCACTGTCTGTATATCCCAGCCATTTGGCAATTTCATAATCTGCAAAATCTTTTGGCTCAGCCTTATTAATGCTTACTAAGTATTCATAAGCTTTACGGAACGCAGGCACATAAATTATTATGCTGTCGTGCAAAGTCCCGTCATAATCAAAATAGATAGTTTTAATATTGTTTAATTTTTCCATAAACATCCTTAAAAATTTGATACGATTTAGTCAAAATAAATGCTTCCGCCAATAAATTCTCTTATAATAGAATTATAAGGAATTTTTGAAATATCAATCGGATTAAAGAAAGATAATAAATTTGATAATCTTTCCGCCGTTAAGTAAAATTCACATTCTTTGTCAACTTTTTTAAGAGTATCATCCGCAAAAGTTCTCAGAGCGTTCATTTCATATAAAAGGCTGGAATTAAACATAACATCGGCTTCTTCCTGAAATTTAAATACGTTTTTATGTTCGCCTCTTCTTACGCTGGGCCATTGATTAAATGTATATTCCGGCGTGCATGCCCTGTATTTTTGATCTCGTATCATCCTTCTTATTAATCTGACTTCTGTTGTAGGCACCCTGTTTACCAAATCAATATTCGGTCCGAACAAAGCGCTGATATAAATCCTGAAAAATATATTTCTGTAAATGGATGGCATTAATTCGGGGTTTAAGGCGTGAATTCCTTCTACTACCAATATCTCATCATGTTCCAGCCTCATTTTTCTCGTCTCTTCCATTCTGTTGCCTGTCACAAAATCGAATATAGGTGCTTGTATGGTTTTACCGTCAATTAAGTCTTTTACGTGCCGATGAATTAATCTTAAATCCAATGCATCCAAATTTTCAAAATCATAATTGCCTTGCTTATCTTTAGGAGTAACTTCCCTGTTTACAAAATAATCGTCAAGAGATAGCGGTTTCGGCTTTATTCCGTTTACTCTGAGCTGTGTTGACAATCTGTTTATAAAAGAAGTTTTTCCCGAAGATGACGGACCTGATATTAACACAACTCTAATTGAACGTTTTTGATTAAGTATCAAATCTGCTATGTCTGATATTTCTTTTTCCTGCCTTGCTTCCGCAATATTTATAAGTTCTAAACTTCGCCCCGAAGATATTGCTTCATTTATATCCGATACTAACTGCACATCCACTTTTTTCAACCATAATTGAGTGTTTTCATATGTTTTTGATAATTTTTCAGGATATACAAAAGGTTTATCAGCTTCTTTTCTTATATTGCTGAAATCTATTATGAAGCCGTCGGAAAATGGTACAATATGAAAGGCTTCAACAAGCGACGAACGCAGCCTTGCCGGATAAATAAGTTTCATTTTTATATTATCAACATCATATTCATAATAATTATTATTCTTGCCGATAAAATTAATCGCAACATCAGAATTAACCCACTGCAGAATTTTTGCCTCTATCTGTTTTACTTCACGTACTGAAAGTACTGAATTTAATAATCTGCAATATATCCCGCTTTGAATAGAGTATGCTACTTTTAATTCATCTTCCGGAAACAGTTCTTTTATAACCTTTATGAGTCCCAATAAAACAGTCTGGCTGTTTTCTCGCAAATGCATTTCTTTCACAATATCACCCTGGCAGTTAAAGTATTAAATACTATTAGTAAATTATAGATAAGTATACTATTTTTTTTTCAAAAGTTCAATTTTCATAATATATAATATCTTTAATAAAAGAGCATACAGATTAGTCTGTATGCTCTTTTTTATTTATATTATTTATTCAGCTATTTGATATTATTTA
>JAAZOI010000100.1 GCA_012797825.1 Eubacteriaceae bacterium
AGCAAAGATAGAAAACAATAAGGCTTTTTTATCATCGGGCAAGGTAATAGACGCAAAAGTTATAGTAATGGCTAAAGGGGTAATTCCCGAGACTTCTTTGGCGGAAGGCGCGGGATTGAAAATAGGGCAGACGGGAGCTATTAAGGTTGATGAAAACTACAGAACAAGCGATAATGATATTTACGCCGTAGGAGACGCTATAGAAGTACTCAACGCTATTACGAAATCCGAGATGAAGCTGCCGCTTGCGGGGCCAGCGCTTAAAGCTGCGCGAACCGCCGCGGATAATATTAACGGCAAGCGCACTTTAAATAAGGGATATATTTGTTCCTCTGCGATAAAAGTATTCGATTATAACGGCGCTGCTACAGGGTTATGCGAAGCAGCCATAAAATCGCAAAAATTAAAAATTAATTATGATTTTGTATATTTAGTTCTTTCGGACAAGGTAGGATTAATGCCTGACGCATCGCCATTATTTTTAAAGCTGATATACCAAGTTCCGAGCGGAAAAGTTTTAGGCGCACAAGCTATAGGGAAAGGAGACGCTACTAAAAGAATAGATATAATAGCGACTCTTATTAAATTTGGCGGCACAGTAGAAGATTTAAAAGATTTGGAATTGTGTTACGCTCCGCCGTTTTCAACTGCTAAAGACGTTGTCAATTACGCGGGATATATAGGCTCAAACTTACTTAATAAAGACTTCAGGCAAGTAAGTTTTACTAAAGTTAGAGATCTTGTTGAAAATGGTGCATATATTTTGGATGTAAGAGAAAAAGGAGAATACAATGCGGGGCATATAAAGGGCGCGGTTAATATTCCGCTAAGCGAGCTGCGAGGAAGGACTGCGGAAGTGCCGAAAGACGTTGATGTATACATTCATTGCAGATCCGGGCAAAGAAGTTATTACGCGGTAATAATGCTTCAGCATTTAGGGTTTAAAAATGTATATAACGTTACGGGAAGCTTCCTTGCGCTTTCTTTCTATGAATATTTTAACGACAAAACCACAGGAAGAGAAAGCATTGTGACACAGTACAATTTTAACTGACAGTTATAAGAAGTCCAATAAAAATCAGTTTAACATAACCGCATATTAATGCGGTTTTTTTATTTCTATTATAAAAATCAGCGCCTATCAGAACAAGTCGATTTTATTATTTACAGCAAATGCAGATGTGTCATACAGCGATAATTTATATAATGTATTAATTTATTTATTATTCAAAAACTAAATGATATTATGGTTTTAGCAATCAATATTACGCTTAAATAAGTCTGGCATATTAAAAATGATTGAAGGGTTTATATCATGGCTGAGCAATTAAATGAGTACAATCGAAAAAGGAATTTTGAAATAACTGAAGAGCCTCATGGCAGAGAAGAAAACTCTGAAGAGCATCTGAGGTTTGCGGTTCAGCACCATATGGCGCGTAGAGACCATTATGACTTCCGTCTTGAGCACAACGGCGTTTTATTAAGCTGGGCTGTGCCCAAAGGACCTTCATACAATACATCGGATAAAAGGCTTGCCGTACATGTGGAAGACCATCCTATAGAATACAGAAATTTTGAGGGGACTATTCCAAAAGGAGAATATGGCGGCGGAACGGTAATGCTATGGGATGAAGGATTTTACCAGCCTTACGGCAATGTTGACGAAGGGATAAAAAGCGGCGCGCTTAAGTTTGTTTTAAACGGAAAACGCCTAAAAGGCAAATGGGCTTTGATACGCCTGAAAAATAAAGAAGGCGAGAAAGATGATAACTGGCTCTTACTTAAAGAAAAAGATGAGTACGTAAGAGATGATGACGGAATTGCTGAGTATAACACCAGCATAAAAACAGGACGCACTATGGCGGAGATTGAGGCAGGAGAGGAAGAAAAAAAAGCAAGAAACCCTTTTGATAAAGCGGATGTGCAGCTTGCAAAATTGGTAAGTACTGTGCCCGCCGGCGATGATTGGCTGTATGAAATGAAGTATGACGGATACAGGATAACGGCGTTTGCTGAAAACGGCAGCGTAAAATTATATACAAGAAACGGCAGTGATTATACAAAGCGGTTTGCAGACATAGCACAGGCTGTCATGGATCTATCATCTGGAAGAGCTATGGTTTTGGACGGTGAGGTAATATGCGCGGATGATACGGGAAGGTCCGATTTTCAGGCGCTGCAAAATTATATGAAAAACCCGAAAAATAAAAGTTTAACGTATGTTGTATTTGATTTGCTTGCGCTGGACGGGGCTGACTTAAGAGGACGCCGATTGATTGAAAGAAAAGAAAAGCTTGAAGCTTTACTTAAGAACGCGCCCGAAAATCTCTATTATAGCCGGCATGTGAAAGGAAACGGAAGCTCTAGTTTTGACGCGGCGTGCAAAGCCGGCATGGAGGGAATAATCGGGAAAAAAATTGATTCCATCTATAACGGAACCAGAAACGGAGACTGGATTAAGCTGAAATGCGATATGAGACAGGAATTTGTGATAGGCGGGTATACGCTTACGGATAAAAAAACAAGCGGTATAAGCTCACTATTACTGGGCGTTTATGAAGGCGGAGATTTGATTTACGCGGGACGCGCCGGAACCGGACTTAGTGAAAGCGACACGAAAGAACTTGAGGGGAAATTTAAAGATTTAATAAAGTCAGAACCGCCTTTTAAGATAGCGCCCAAGCCGAAATCAAATGAAAAAATAACATGGATTGAGCCGAAATACGCTGCGGAAATTAAATTCAGGGAATGGACAAAAGATAATCAGTTAAGGCAGGCGAGCTTTAAAGGTCTGAGGACTGATAAGAATATAAAAGATATAAAAAGGGAAGAAGCGGACAGGCAAGTGGAGACGGTTATGAAAGCAGACGCAAAAAGCATTGTTATAAAAGG
>JAAZOI010000101.1 GCA_012797825.1 Eubacteriaceae bacterium
AAATAAAAGGCCTTTTCGTACTCACACCGCAGGGAAAACAGCCGTTTGAGCTTAAAGCTTTAAGCGTAACGCTTGCGGCAGCCTCGGAGCCCGATTATCCGCTTCAAAAGAAAAGGCACACTTTAGAATATTTAAGGGAGATATCCCATCTCCGCCCCCGTTCCAATACTTTCTCTGCGGTATTCCGCACGCGTTCGGTCTTGGCTTTTGCAATACACAAATATTTTAACGAAAAAGGCTTCATATACGTAAATACTCCCATAATAACATGCAGTGACGCGGAAGGCGCGGGAGAGGCATTTAAAGTAACAACGCTTGATTATAATAAATTACCTTACGATGAAAGAAATAAAATAGATTATACCAAAGATTTTTTCGGAAAAGAATCGTTCCTCACCGTAAGCGGGCAATTGCAGGCGGAAGCTTTCGCGCTCGCGTTTAAAAAAGTGTATACGTTCGGCCCTACATTCAGAGCGGAAAACTCAAACACAGCGCGCCACGCGACGGAGTTTTGGATGGTTGAGCCTGAAGTAGCGTTTAACGGTATTTCAGACAACATGGATTTAGCGGAAGATTTTATAAAGTATCTCATTTCATATGTATTAACAAACTGCCGCGCCGAGATGGAGTTTTTTGATAATTTCATCGATAAAGACTTAATTGCAAGACTTGAGCACATAGTCAAGTCGGATTTTGAGCGTATAACATACACAAAGGCAGTCGAGCTGCTCGAAAAATCGGGAAAAACCTTTGCATATCCCATAAAATGGGGGCTTGACTTGCAGACTGAGCACGAGCGGTATTTAACGGAAGAAATATACAAAAAGCCTGTTTTTGTTGTAGACTATCCAAAAGATGTAAAAGCGTTTTATATGCGTCTTAACGACGATAATAAAACAGTTGCGGCTATGGATCTGCTCGTGCCCGGAG
The DNA here is from genome assembly GCA_012797825.1 of Eubacteriaceae bacterium. Taxonomy (GTDB): domain Bacteria; phylum Bacillota; class Clostridia; order Eubacteriales; family UBA1433; genus UBA1433. Next base: position 931 of record JAAZOI010000101.1, read on the forward strand.
TCGGAGAGATTATAGGGGGAAGCCAAAGGGAAGAAAGAGCGGATAAATTAACGCAAGCAATGGATAAAATCGGAATAAATAAAGATAATATGCAGTGGTATATTTCTTTGCGCTGCTACGGCGGATGTGTTCATTCGGGTTTCGGCCTTGGGTTTGAGCGGCTGCTTATGTATATTACGGGAATGAAAAATATACGGGATGTTCTTCCGTTTGCGCGCACTGTAAATAATGCCGATTTTTAAATATAAAATATACAGAGGTTAAATTATGGATAAATATGTTTGCAAAATATGCGGCTATATTTACGATCCCGAAATAGGGGATATTGACACTGATATTGAAGCGGGAACAGACTTTGTAGATCTGTCGTCCGATTGGGTATGCCCCGTATGCGGAGCTGATAAGGATATGTTTGAAGAAGAATAAAAAAAGCAGAGTATATACTCTGCCTTTTTTATAGCATTGAGGTTAATTTATCAGAAAAATATTCTTTGCTTTTAACTCCGACGTCTCTTGATACTTCCGCTCCGTTCTTAAATATAAGTACGGTGGGTATGCTCATCACTTTATAGCGCGAAGCTATTTCTGTATTATCATCAACATTTAATTTGCATATTTTTGCATTTTCCGAAAATTCATCAGCAAGCTGATCAATTACAGGCGCCATCATCCTGCACGGACCGCACCATGATGCCCAGAAATCCACGAGCACAGGCGAGTCGGATGATATGATTTCTTCAAAATCATTCTGCGAAAGTTGTATTACATTTTCATTCGACATAAATGTATCCCTCCTTAAACTATTGTTATTATAACAGATTTTTTAATATTTATATTTTTTTATTTGAAATATTTAAATTTGCCTATATAATAATTCCAGTAAAGAGCAATATATAGTATAATATGCTTTGAAAAAAATAAACTACATGGAATTGCAAGGAACGAAATTTGAACTTAATTGATATTCTTAAAAAACACGAAAATTCTGTACGGCTTCATATGCCGGGCCATAAAGGCATAAACTTATCACACTTAAATAATGATATTTTTAATCTGGACTTAACTGAACTTGCGGATACGGATAATCTGCATGATGCAAAAGATATTTTAAAAGACATACAAGAAAAGACGGCGCAAATATATAACTGCCGACAAAGCAGATTTTTGGTAAACGGCACAACGGCAGGCGTGCTTGCGTCTATTAACACATCTTTTAAACCGGGCGATAAAATTTTAGTGCAGAGAAACAGCCATATGTCTGTATATCATGCGGCAATGCTTACGGATATTAATCTGGTGTATGCATATAACAACAGTCCGCGCTGCAACGAGGCGTACGCGCTTGATTTATCGGAGCTTGAAAAGCACGCAGACGGCATTAAAGGCATAGTGCTGACTTATCCCACATTTGTGGGAACGTGCGTAGATATTGCGAAAATATCATCATTTGCCAAAGCAAACAATATAACGCTTATTGTTGATGAAGCTCACGGCGCGCATATGAGATTTTCCGAAAAATATCCGCTGTCCGCAGAGGAATGCGGCGTTGATTTAGCCGTTCAAAGCACTCATAAAACGCTTTGTTCTCTTACGCAGACATCGCTTTTGCATGTGTGCTCGGGCAAAACTGATGTTGACAGGCTTGATTTTTACTTAAGAGTTTACCAAACAAGCAGCCCGTCGTATATACTGATGAACTCTCTTTATGACGCTGTAATGTACGCAAGCGATAACGCCGGAACTGTTTTCAACAATATAATCACATGGCGCGATGAGCTTAAAGAAATGCTCGCGGGCACTGATTTTTATTTAATGGAAGAAGATGTGTACGACTGGTCTAAAATATGGGTTAACGTCAAAGAGTCGGGCTATAACGGATTTGAAATTAAAAAAATGCTCGATGAGAAAAATGTATATGTGGAATACGCGTCTTTTGACTATGTTTTGGGACTTGGCGGAATAGGCACTTCCCGCAGCGATTTTAT
>JAAZOI010000102.1 GCA_012797825.1 Eubacteriaceae bacterium
CGGTTTTTGATAAATTCGAAAGTGTTATTGTAGGTGTTGTTACATTATATGAACCCGGATTAGGATTAGACGCTCCGTTTAAATTAAAATAATTAATATGATACGTTACTAGATTAAACGATGCTGTGTATGTAAGGTCCTGTTTAATTTTCGGGTTATTAGTCGGTATGCTCGGAGTCCAAGCGTTAAATTCATAACCTGTATTAGCTACCGTTGCCGGCACAACTATAGGAACGCTGTTCCATCTTGTGCCGTTTTCAATGCCGCTGAATACCGTCTGCGCTCCTGCTGCAAATGAACCGCCTGTGCTCGTTAAGAACGTAACATTATAAAACGGTCCGCCTTCTTTTAACAGAATATATACATAATAGTGTGTAGCATCAATTTGCTGATATACTATCTGTCCGTCTCCGTACAAATCGCTTGAGTTAACAGGTTGAGCAAATTTATCTTCAAGCACTCCGTACAAATTGTACAACGCGTCAGATAGTGAAATATTGCTTAGCAGAGCAAGTGCGTCTGACTGCGCCTGCGTTAAATCTAATGTATAGTTTGCAAAATCATGTGTATCGTTGCCGTGCTTCTGATCTACGTTAACCGTTACGGTTATCGGTGTCGGATCTGGTACACACGCTGGTACATTAATAGGATTTAAGCTTAAAAGCATTAACACTATCAATAATACCGCGGTTATTTTCTTCACTTTCATAAATTTCCTCCTATATAAAACCAATTGAATAAATTTCATGTATAATAATAGCTTTGTATTTGAATTATATTTTTGTCCAGTCATAAATTAGTCATTTTTTTATTTTTTTTTACAAATTTCTAAAAAATTTTATATAAAATGAAAATGCAAAATATTACAATTAAATTTTAATAAAAAATTGACGTTCACTTATAAAAATATTAAAAAAATATCGGAATTATGCATCCGATATTTTATATTTATAAATATATTTACAATTAAATTTTAAAATTTTTTCAATTTTTAATAATATTTTTTTAATTAAAAAACTTTCCGTACTTTGCGGCAAGCATAATAGCCTCAACCATGCTTACTTCGCTTGCAATCGCCTTTCCTGCAATATCAAATGCGGTTCCGTGATCAACGGACGTTCGTATAAACGGCATATTGTTTGTAATTGATATTGTGCGCTCAAAATCCACCATCTTGGTAGCAATATGACCTTGGTCATGATAAAGCGACAGCACCGCGTCATATCTGCCTCTAAGGCCGAATACAAACACACTGTCGGCAGGTACAGGTCCGCATACGTCCACTCCGTCAGATTTAGCCATCTCAATTGCTGGCTGTATCTGCCTTACTTCCTCATCTCCGAAAAGACCATGTTCGCCGCTGTGCGGATTAAGTCCCGCTACCGCTATTTTGGGTTTCTCAACACCGAGCCTTATTAAAGCTTCGTTGCATCTTTTTATAAATTCATATACGCTGTCTTTTTTAACCATCTCGCACGCTTGTTTTAATGAAACATGCCTTGAAAGAAAAAACACGCGAAGGCCGTAAACCTGAAACATAGTAAGCGGATTATAACTTCCGGTCAGATTTTGGAGAATCTCTGTATGCCCGATAAATGGAACTTGCGCCGCTTTAAGAGCTTCCTTGTTAATAGGAGCAGTCACTATGGCGTTAAGTTTCTTATCAATCGCAAGATGCGTTATTTTTTCGATATATTCATAAGCCGCCCTTCCGCACTGTGCGGAAATTTGTCCGTATTCAAACCTTGACATATTTATGTTTTCAACATTGACAATATCAACAGTTCCTTTTCTGTATAGTCCATTCTGCGGATTGTCTGTAATGTTAATGTCTAAATCAATTCCGCATATATTAATGGCTTTTTTTATAACCCGCTCATCTCCGCATATAACCGGATTGCAAATATCGTATATCTCAAAGTGCGTAAGAGCTTTAACCGTAATTTCGGGCCCTACGCCGCACGGGTCTCCTGTCGATATGCCTACAAAAGGTTTTGTCATTTATTTATCCGCTCCTCTATATTCTTAACAGCATATATTCAACACATCTTATTAAAGCATTTTCGTCTCCGACTAGTCCGCCTTTTGTTATTATCGGAAGATTATCATATGTTCCGTTAATTATACTTCCGTATACCGCAAGCGGCAGCACTTCATTTTTTATATAAATCCCGTCTGCATTAAAAGCATTTAGCACTGCTACTGTTATATCTCCTCCGCTTGTGTATATACCGCGTATGCTTTCAGAGATTTTATCTATTATGCTCAAAGCAATTCTTGCGATTTTATTTGAGATTAATCCCGACAAAGCTTCCTGCGTTATCCCTAATTTTTCCGATTGTATTTTAAGGTCTATAATTTCTGCAAAGTCGGCAGTAATTCCTATAATTCTGCTGTTTGTATTTTGAATTATAAGCTTTTCCGCTTTTTCATATTCTTCTTCAAAATCTTCTTTATTCAATAAATTTCTGCAGTTTATATTTACTAATAAAGTATCATATGCCTTTTTGAGATTTTCAACCTGTTTATTTGTAAGCGGCGTTATGCTGCCTATTATCAAAAACACTTTTGTGTGCGTATTTTTAGACACTGTCAATTGTCCGGCAAGCGCAGCAGTAAATGGTCCCGGGTCTACCGCAAACACTTTTATCGCGCTTTCTTTAACCGCTTTTGCAATTAATTTTATATCTTTATCGTCAGCTGCGTCGATAACAATTACCCTTAACCCTTCTTCTTTTGCCGATATAATCCTATCTTTTAGATAACTGATGCCTTTATTTACACAGTTAATGTCAATTAAAGCTGTATCCCCACTATATTGCTTTTGTATTATATCTCTGATATCGGAACAATTTACAGGCGTTTTAGCATCTTTCGCGGCATCCGTTTTCTCAAGCAGCACATTGTCTACATAAAGCATACCGTTAATGCATGTCCTTTTTGATGCGGGATAAGCGGGAACCGCAATTGCGGTATAATCTTTCAGATAGTCAAGCATTGCCGTAATTTCAGAACCAATATTGCCTCTTAGCGTGCTGTCAATTCTTTTGCTGTAAAGGACTGTTTCTTTTTCTGCAAATTTACTTACAGCTTTTACTACCGCATCGTACGCTTCTTTTTCGCTCATGCCTCTTGATCCGGTGCTTATCGCAATCACATCCGACGATTGATTGAGTCTGTCATTAAATTTACTTTCATCTAAATATGTCATTGCACAGAAGCCCTGTTTTGTAAGCAAAACGCTTGTAGCGTTGGCTCCCGTTAAATCATCTGCAATTACTGCGATTTTAGGCATACATAATATCCTCGGTTGATCGTTTATTAATTCTTTTAAACTATTGTATTTCTGTTTTTAAGGATTGTCAAATTTATTGAGATAAAATAACATACTCTGATTGATAATGATATCGCCGCGTGTTAATATAAGAGTATACTAATTCGGAGGTATATATTATGTTTAGAAACAAGGAATACGTTTTAAACGGCTGGAATAACAAAGCCGTAATGCTTATTCATGGAGCGACATCAGGCTCCGCGCTTCTGCGCCCTCTTGCCAATTACCTAAACTGCAACGGTTATACTGTGTATGGCGTTAATCTTGCGGGACACGGAACGACAAAAGAAGATTTGGCAAAAACTGAATATCAAGACATAATAGATAAAGCGAATAAAGATTACGAAAACATTAAATCTAAAAATTACGAAAAAGTATTTGTAGCAGGCATATCCTTAGGCGGGCTTACAGCCGCATATATTGCAAGCAGCCATCCCGACCTCGACGGCTTCGTAACATACGCCGCAGGTCTTATGCCGATAGGTGAAGTTCCCCCCGGAATGGGCGAAGCAGCGTCAGATGGTTTTGTTTACAGAACAATGGAAGGCAAAGTTGGAATGTACAAACAATTCCATGTGCATTACGAATACATACCTATAACCTTTTATAAAAAGATGGGTGTAATGGGACGTAAATTTATAGAAGAAAATCTTGCGAAGAAAATAACATCTCCCGCTTTAATTGTTCATACACAAGACGACTCAATGGTTTATCCTAAAAGCTCTGAATATCTGTATGAAAATATTAGCTCCAAAGATAAAGAGCTTCTGATGATGGATAAAGGCGAGCATCTGTTTGTCCTCAACGAGTACCGCTACGAACCGTTTGAAAAAACACTCAATTTCTTTAACAGATTATAAATAAAAGTAAAAATAAACCGGACGCATAATTTACGTCCGGTTTGTCTTTCGAAATCAGATTTGTAAATCCTCTCCTGAGAAACATTTTATATTTCAAGAAATTCAATCAGTTCTTCATTGAATTTATCAAGCTGATCATAAAACAGGAAGTGGCCGCAATACTCAAATGGTACCAGTTTGGAATTCTTAATACTTTCATTCTGGGCTATGGCCAATGGAAACAAACATACCTGATCGTTAATACCGTGAAGTATAAGCGTTGGCACATGAATTTTTTTAAGATCATTAAATAACTCTTCTTCATCCAGCCATGTGTTTGCAATTGCCGCTGTAGACCAACCGGCTGCCTGTAATCCTAATTGAAAAATCCAGTCGGACAAAGCCTGGCTTACCGGATTATAAAATATCATATTTCCAAAGACCCGCAGTGTCTGTGGCCGGTCTGTATAAACGCCTTGTATAATATTTAATACATCTTCTCTTTTTAATCCGTATGGAAAGTATGGCCGCTGTATAAGACTGGGAGCAGCCGCAGCGCAAAGGACAAGCTTTGATACGCCGTATTCTCTGTGTCTTGCCATATATCTGATACAAATAGCGCCTCCTGTCGAATGACCCAAAAGCGTAAAGTTCTGTAATTGCATTTCATTGACTACAGATCGTATATCATCTGATAACCTGTCATAATCATACCCAGACCATGGTCTGTCTGACTGGCCAAACCCTCTATAGTCCATTCCGATACATCTGTATCCCATTTGTGGCAGATAATCAAACTGATATTCAAATAAGTTATGATTTCCGGGCCAGCCGTGCACGAAAAAAACAGTTTTTTTACCTGTAGGATTGATATCCTCTATATAAACTTTTACGTCTCTCTCAACGCGTATGTAATATCCCATGATAAAACCTCCATTCGCAAGATTTTATCATTATATTCTATATGCAAGGCATATGTTACATCTTATACAAGTAATAAAAAAGCAAGAGCAATAATCCCTGCTTATTTTTACCCTATATTAACTTTTGCTAATATAAACGTTTATTTGACTTTATAAATTTTATTCTTTTAAAATAATTGTTTATGGTACAGGCGCAGTTGATACAACTTGTGAGTACAAACTGTAAACCTTCGTACTTCCTTCCAAATGATACGCTCTTATTTTATAGTAATAAGTTCTTCCTGTAGATAAAGATGTATGAACAAAGTATGCTGCTGTTGTGGATTTTAAAAGCGCGTAGTTTCCACTCTCGGATGCCGCCCAATAAAGCTCATACATAGTAGCTCCGCTTACAGCACCCCAGCTTACCTTTATGCTGTTACTGCTGTAAGATTCAGCCGAGATTGTCGGCGTTGAAGGTTTAACTTTAGCATACTTAACCGCTGAATACGCGCTGTAAGTTGTAACGCCGTTTACTGTAGTGTATGCCAAAACTTTATAGTAATAATATCTGCCCGTTGCAAGCCCTGTACTTGTATAGGACGTAGAAGTAGTCGCACCCAGATATGTATATGTGCCAGAGCTTGATGTAGAACGGTATACCCTGTATCCCGTTGCTCCATTAACTGCATTCCAGCTTACTTTAAGGCTCGTGTATGTATTAGCGCTTACCGTTAAAACAGGCGTTGCCGGTATTACTTTTAAGCACGTTGCTTTCGAATAATCGCCGTATACAACATAAGCTCCGTCAATTAAAGCTCTTACTTTATAATAATAAATTTTTCCTGTCACAAGATCAGCATCTGTATAACTTAAAGTATCGGTTGTATATATTGGAACATAACCGCTTGCGCTAGATGTTGAACGGCTTATTTCATACTTATCCGCTCCGTTTATTTTATTCCATGTAATGTTTAAACTGTTATATGAATTAAGTGCTACATTAACAGTTGGCGCTGATGGTATCGGCGTTGCTGTTACTATTTTACTGTAAGGACCATATACTTTATTTCCGTTTACTGTCCTGTATGCTTTAACTTTATAGTAATAAGGCATATTTGTTGTAAGACCTTCATGAGTATAGCTTATAGCATCAGCAGGTATAATATCAAGTTGGCTTTGTATCTCTCCGTTTACATTTGTTTTATATAATTCATACCCGCTTGCACCTGAAACAGATGCCCAGCTTATCTTATTGCTCGTATAACCTGCGCTTATAGCAGAAGGTACTGGAGCGGAAGGCAAGGGCATTGCAGAAGTCACGGATGAAAAAGCGCCGTATACCTTTGTTCTGCCTACTGTTCTGTATGCTCTTACTTTATAGTAATAATTGTTTCCTGTTGCCAGTGAGACGTGTGTATAGTATTTAGCCGTTGTCGCTTTTAGCAGCTTATATGTTCCTGCTTCGGTTGTGCAGTAATATAATTCATATCCGCTTGCGCCGGAAACTGCACTCCAACTGACTCTTATGCTGTTATAGTTGTAAGATGCGGCAGAAGCTGTCGGTATTGCCGGAATAACTTTAGCGTATTTAACCGCTGAATACGCGCTGTAAGTAGTAACGCCGTTTGCTGTAGTGTATGCCAAAACTTTATAGTAATAATATTTGCCTGTTGCAAGCCCTGTACTTGTATACGATGTGGAAGTTGTCGCGCCAAGATAAGTGTATGTTCCCGAACTTGATGTCGCTCTGTAAACCCTGTATCCTGTCGCTCCATCAACTGCATTCCAGCCTACTTTAAGACTGGTGTATGTATTAGCGCTTACCGTTATTACAGGCGTTGCCGGTATTACTTTTAAGCACGTTGCTTTCGAATAATCGCCGTATACAACATAAGCTCCGTCAATTAAAGCTCTTACTTTATAATAGTATGTTACACCTGTCGTAAGGTCGGCATCTGTATAACTTAACTCATTTGTTGTATGTATAGGAACATATCCGCTTGAACTTGATGTTGAGCGGCTTATTTCATATTTATTCGCTCCGTCTATTTCATTCCAAGTGATATTTAAACTGTTGTATGAATTAAGCGTTACTTTAACGTTTGGCGCACAAGGCACAGGTGTTGCCGTTATTACTTTACTGTACGGACCGTATACCTTATTTCCGTTTACTATCCTGTATGCCTTTACTTTATAGTAATACGGAGTATTTGTTGTAAGGCCTTCATGCGTATAGCTTATAGCCGTTTCCGGCGCAATAACCAGTTGATTTTGTATCTCGCCGTTTACGTCTGTCTGATATAATTCATAACCGCCTGCTCCTAAAACAGCAGTCCAGCTTATTTTATTGCTCTTATATCCTGCGCTTATAGCAGAAGGTACTGGAGCGGACGGCACAGGCATTGCTGAAGTAACCGATGAGTATGATCCGTATACTTTTGTTCTGCCTACAATACGGTATGCTCTTACCTTATAATAATAAGTGCTTCCCGTTGACAATGATGTATGTATATAATAACTTGAAGTTGTAGTTTTTAATAAAGTATAGCTTCCGTTTTCAGATGTTGCTTTGTATAATTCGTACCCGCTTGCTCCTAAAACTGCACCCCAACTTACCTTAATGCTGTTATAATTATATGAAGCAGCAGAAACTGCTGATACATCTGGTACCACTGGTCCGGGCTGTGCGTATTTATATGAAGAAAAACTGCTATATGTTGTATATCCGTCAGAACAAACTGCTTTTACTTTATAATAGTAATATTGACCTGCTTTAAGAAATGTATCCTCAAGGCTGCATAACGGGCCCGAACTCTCCATATAATAAGTGCCGTTAGGGCTTGTAGCGCGATATACTTCATAGTATGTTGCTCCGTCACACGGATACCATTTAAGCGTAATGCTGTCATATCACGAGGCAGCAATTGAATATATTGTCGGTGTTGGAATCGGTGCAAAAACCGCTGTTATTATCCTGTCGTGCGTCATAGGAAAAGTCGATTTATAATAACTATAATATTTTACTGAATTTTCATACCATCCCACAAAATAGCACCCTGCAGCAGGAGTAGCAGTGATGGTTGCAGATTGGTCATAATCATATTGCCCTCCTCCTGATACTGTTCCGTATGATGTATTATTGGATATTACAGTGATATTGCAGCTGTCTACAAAATTAGCTCTTAATTCGCCGTTTATTGCTGAATTTACAACATATGAAATATTAGTTGAACAAGAAACATCATTTAAAGTCCAGCATTTAAATGCTAAATTATTAATGCATGGTTCTGCAACAATGCTGCAATACGGAAAAGTGCTGGTGTCTATAGATAAATAACCATTGTGCGAAGTAACTGTTGAAACTTTGCCGTAGAAATTTGCTTTAAGGCTGTTAATTCTTGTGTTTTTAAAATAAAGATTATTTAAAAAGAGATTGTTGCTTATATCTAAAGAATATATTAAGTTCCCGCCGCAATATAATGTTGTTAATTTTACATTTTTGCTTACATCCAAATTAGTCAGGTTATAATTAGCGTTGCAATTTAGATATTTTAAATTAACATTATTCCTTATATCAAGACTTGTCAATATATTTGAATCACATCTGAATATTGTTAAATTCGGACAATTGCTTACATTAATGGAAATCAGCTGGTCACAATAACATTCCAGTTGATACAATAAAGGACAGCTGCTTAAATCAAGTGTATGTAAATACCAATTGTGATGGCAATATACCTGTCTGAGACTTGAACAACCTGTTAAATTTATTGCGTTAAGATTATTATAGTAGCATTCCAAAGTCTCTAATTTGTTGTTATTAGATAAATCTAATGAAGTTAATGTATTATTGTTGCAGTTAATATATGAAACCTCAGAAAAATCACTTAAATTCAAATCGCCATTTAGTGATTTGCCGCCTGACCAATAAATTTTTACAACCCTACCATTCTCCCACGTAACCCCGGTCCAAGTCGTCGGGTCATTTGCATCATATGCGGAGTTTAACTGCTGCCCGTTTGTCTTCCCCTCTACCGATGAAGGTTGGTTCAAAAAAGTCTGCAGCTTTGTAAAATCATTATCGTTATACGTCACTCCGTTGTAATCATAGGCGTTTACCGCACTCGGAACCAATAATAAACAAAATAGAAACACTAACAGACAAATAATTTTCCTAACCTTCATTCTTACCCTCACATAGTTATTTACTAAACGCCAAGCCGATTATATTATATGATGTCGAAATTACATTTATCACACATATACATAATAAAATATCCAAATCAATATTGCAATATCAAATAATTATTTATTTAACAGCAGTAATTTATATTAATACAATCTGTCTGCTATATATCACATATTGTACAAACAAAAAAACAGGAGCAATTGCCCCTGCTTTTTTTGCTGAATATATAATTTGTCTAATACAAGCATTTGCCGTTATATATCGATTTTATACCGTCAGTCAAAGCCTTTGCATCAATCATCCCTACATGCTTTGATACAATATTGCCCTGCGCGTCTATAAAATACGTTGTCGGTATAGATGATACTTCATACGCTATAGCCGCGTTTTGTTTTGTATCCAGATAAATGTCAAAAATATATCCCTGGCTGTTTATATAATCGACGCCGCTTGTCTTAGTTTCCCTTTCTCCGTCAACCAAATCCACCATTAAAAATATAACGCAATCCCCGTAATCTTTATACGCTTCGTTAAAATCCGGCAGTTCCGCTTTGCACGGCGGACACCAAGAAGCCCAAAAATTAAGCACTACAGGTTTGCCTTTAAAATCTGATAATTTTACTTCATTGCCATTTAAATCATATACTTTAAAATCCGGGGCGGCTGTTGTGCTTGTGTTCCCGCTTTGATTATTATCGATGTATCTGTCTGACAGAAAATTGTATAATGTATAAGCAATGAATATAAACAGCACAAGCGCTATTATCAATATAATTGTCTTGGTTTTACTGTTCATAATTTACCTCCTAAAATGTTATCGCCCAAAAATATTTGCTCATAAGTCCCGTAATCATCAATATCCCTACAACTACAAGCAAGCCGCCTGATATTATAGATATTGTTGAATTATGTCTCTTCATAAAATCAAACGCCGACTTAAGCCGCTGTATGATTACCGCGCTGATAATAAACGGTATTCCGAGCCCCAGCGAATATAACAAAAGCATCACTATTCCTTTAATCGCATCAGAACTTGAAGCTGCAAGCATCAAAGCCGAGCCCAAAAACGCTCCCGCGCACGGCGTCCAGCCTATAGAGAAAATAATCCCGAAAAGCATGGATGGGATAAATCCTGATTTGACCTCTGATGAATTTATGCGTCTGCTTGTGTTTAAAAAACCTATTTTGAAAACACCCATAAAATTGAGGCCGAAAATTACCACAATACTTCCCGTTATTATATTAACCGCTGTACCGTACTGCTTTAAAAGCCCGCCGACTGAACCTGCGAATGCTCCCAGCGCTATAAATATAATTGAGAAGCCAAAAACAAACCCTAAAGAATTAATAAGAGTCCTGCTTTTAGCCTCTTTACTTTCTTGCCCTGCAAAGTATGAAATGTATATAGGCAGCATCGGAAGCAGACACGGCAATATGAATGTAATTACACCTTCCAAAAAAGATATAAAATATATCATTATCTTATTTCCTTGCTTCAGTTTTAGAAATTTTTTCTTCTTTTATTTCATCTTTTACAAACCCTACAACAGTCGCTCCAATCGGACAGCAGCGGTATTTATCAACTTTTTTGTATATTGATTTAATTGTATCTAATGATCCTTTTTTCATATTAATCACCTTTTTTATATACAATAAATATGCCGCTTATTTAATAATAATTTATTCAAGCGCCAAAGCCCTCATAGGGCAGAATTTAACGCATTTGCCGCATTTAATGCATTTGTTTTTATCGACTGTAGGTGCTTTGTATCCTTTTTGTGAAAGCGCGCCTACTGGGCATACTCTCATAGAAGGACAAACATGATTCTGCGGACAGCGCGATGTCTTTACAACCAGTGTTTTATCCGCGTTTTTCGCAATATCTTTATCTTCATCTCTTTTAAACAAATTCATTATAATAATCTCCTTTTATTATTTACATTATATTTTTATGTTTTGTATGTATATTAGCAGATTGCATTTTGATAATCTGTGATTAAATCACACTAAATAAACTGTGAATTTATACTAATGCGCATAAAAGAGCCGCGCGTTTGCGCGGCTTAAATTTCTGATTTATTTCTGGTATTCAACTTATACATATCAAATTACTCTTTCAACCGATATGCGCAGCATTTTTAAATATATTAAATTTTGCGTATATCAAACTTCTCCAGATTCCCCGGTCCCCTTAAGACTTCTTTTTTAATTTGAAGCAAACCTTCCTCATTGTAATGCGTCCGCCATCTAACAAGCTGTACAGTCCCGCCTGCCATTTCAATACCCGTTATAGTGGTCGGATAAATGCAGCATCCGGTATTAAAATACGGCAGCTCCCCTTCTCTGGGATACTTATAACGATGCGTATGCCCGCAGATTACCATAGTTTCATTCTTTTCAATCCATTTATTAAATCTTTTTTCAATCTTATGCCTTTTGTGTTCGTTCTTTACGGGGCTTGCGGGATTTTTTATTCCGAAAGCATGTAAATACTTCCAAAAATGTTTAACGGTCAGCATAGTAAAATGCCGAAACTGATCATTTGCAAAATCTCCCTGATGTCCGTGGACAACAAATATTTCCTGATTAGTCTGCTTATTTTTTAAAACCAAAGCTTCACACGGTTTCAACCCTTCAAAAAAAACGTTCTCCTTTTTCCTGTATTCGTCATAATAAATAAAATAATTTTTTTCTACATACTCTGGATTTTTCAGATATATATTGTGGTTGCCGTAAAGCAGTATAAATCTGCCTTCATTAAAAAAACGCTTCATGGATTGAAAAACTCGGTAGTGGGCTTTTTTTATAATTCTGAATTTCGGATATTCCCACAACTCATCGCCGTCTCCCACCTCAACAAGCGTATATCCTTCTTTGTAGTAATAATCCAGCGCGTACATGTATACAATGCGATTTTTTACAAATTCATCCTGATGACTGCCGTTGCCTCTGTGGCAGTCGCTGAAAAATACATATTTGTCATTTTCGTCAAAATATTCAACTCTTGCGTTTTCGTATGCTTTTGTCAGTCGTTTTTGTGTATTCATTGCTTGTATTGCTCCATAAATAAAGTATATCCGCTAACTATAATTTTACTATATCGCGTATCAAATAAAAACAGATTTCAGCCTCTTTTAAACATTTATATTTTTTCAATATGTCTCTTTTTATATATTTAAAAGGTATAATAAGTAAATACTATAAGAACGGAGAGCTTATGGCTGAACAAAAAATACCGTCAGAACTAAATAAAAACAGTTTTAAAGCTTATTATGAAAAATATGCTGAAAAAGCTTTGCGCGTAGCCGCGGCTGTTGTACGCTCTGATGCCGCTGCCGCCGATGTCGTGCATGAGGCGTTTCTGCGCGTTTATCTTAATATGCATAAATTTGATAACACCAAAAGCTTTGAGCCTTGGTTTTACCGAATATTAATAAACGAATGCAGGCGAGCATACAGAAAAATAAATGAAGCTGCTCCGATTGAGGAATATCAAAATCTTGCAGAACCTGTTAAATCAGAATACGATTTTCTCTATGAAGCAATAGGCCAACTGAAAAAATCTCAGCGTATTCCAATAATACTAAGATATTTATCAGGCTATTCCGATAAGGAAGTAGCCTTAATACTCAGATTAAATTTAACCACCGTAAAAGCGCGCATTAAACGAGGCAAGGAAAAACTGAGATTAATTCTGCAAAAGGAGAATGACTGACAATGGATAATTTTGAACAAAAAATAAAAGACTCATTACTGTGCGGAACTGATAACTCCGCTATGCAAAAAGATATAGTATATCAAAGATTAATTAATGATATTAATGCGAAAGGATATTATGATATGAAAAAGAACAGACCATTAAAGAAAGTTTTAACCGTAGCCGCTGTTTTTATAGCGGTGCTTGCCGTATTTTTTACAGTTACGCCCACAGGCAGAGTTCTTGCGCAAAACATAATAAAATATTTTGCGCCGGAAAAACAAATAGAAAACGAGGTAGAAGGTCAAAGAGGTTTTGTAAATGCGGATTTGTATATTAATACTATTAATAAAATGGGCTATGCGATTTACATCGATACCGAGCTTTATACAGCAGAGAAAGCAGGCGATGCAGATATAATAAAGGCAAAAAATATACCAGATACCTATCCTATAGTGCAGATGGAGATTACGCAGGTTTTAAACAAAACTCCCAATGAGCTTCTTACGCAATTTTTATCTGAAAACCAGGGCAAATACAAAACCGTGCGAAATGACGGTGAAGTGACCTATCCGATAAAAAGCTTAAAAATCACTCTTATAAAAGGAAGCAATTCAAGAGACGTTTATGAGAAAATCTTTATAGTAAGCAACAATGACGGCGGAAGTTTTGTAATTCATCAAAAACTTTTTGTGGAAGCCGAAGAAGGGCACGGCGCCCGCTTTGACAATATGTTAAAAACTTTTGAGATTTTCACATCTGCGGATTATAAGCCGACTAAGTAAATTTAATATAGATTTATTGACAAAAATAATATATTATATGTAATAAATCCGCTGAAAGGCTAGTCTTTTCGGCGGATTTTATTTTGTATTTCATCAGACAACTCTCCCGTTTTTATCTCAGTACCTGATTGTTATTAAAAAAATCTTCCCACGGATCAGCTTTGCTTATTCTTATAAGCGCGTCCGCAATATCCACACCGTCCGGGCTGACTTTATCAAGTTCATTCCATGTAATAGGCATTGATACTTTAGCCCCTTTTCTCGCTCGTATTGAATATGGGGCAATGCTTGTCGCTCCTCTGCCGTTTCTTATCCAGTCGATAAATATCTTATTGCTGCGGCTGGATTTACGTACATTGCTTGTGTAACGTTCGGGCCATTTCTGCTCCATAACTTCCGCAACACGTCTCGCGAAATCATGAAACGCATCCCACGTGCTTGAAGGCGTAAGCGGCACAACCACATGATATCCCTTGCCTCCGCTGGTTTTAAGATATGATTTCAGCATAAGTTCGTCAAGCACGCTTTTAGTATCCCTAACGCCGCGGCGCAGCCTGGCTATATCCATTTCTTCGTCAGGATCCAAATCGAACACCATTATATCGGGCTTTTCAATATCATCAATGCTGCTGCCCCATGTATGAAATTCAATAGTGCCCATCTGCGCCTCGCTTATAAGCCCTTCCGCGCTCTGAACATAAAAATATTCTTCATCCTCTCCGCTGCTGCTTAAGACATTCATAGTCACAATTCCCTTGCTTGATGGCCCCGGGTGTTTCTTATAAAAGCATGACTGCGATATCCCTTTAGGGCAGCGTACAATGCTGAGCAGCCTGCTTTCAACATACGGCAGCATACGCTGTGATACGCTGGAGTAATATCTCACAATATCGGCTTTTGTAACTGCAGGTTCATCAAATATAATCTTATCAGGGTTAGTAATTTTTATTC
>JAAZOI010000012.1 GCA_012797825.1 Eubacteriaceae bacterium
AGGAATGGATATTGCTGATGACAACAAATACATTCTTTGCGTCAGCGAAAACGGATACGGCAAGCTTACGGCGATTAAACACTACAGAAAACAAAACAGATCCGGAAAAGGGATGCTGACATATAACATAACAACAAAGACCGGGGCGCTTGTAGGATTTAATTCCATAGGTAAAGACGAAGACTTAATGATGATTAACAATCAGGGGATAGCAATAAGACTTGAGGTTAAGAACATAAGTTCAATGGTAAGAGCAGCACAGGGTGTAAGGCTTCAGAGGCTTAATGACGATGAAAAGGTAGTTACCATAGCTAAGATGATACCGGCGGAAGAAGAGGAGAACGGGGAAGAGTAGGGAGTAGTTAAGGGAATAATTACAAATAAACAATTATAAAAACAATATATAAAGGCAGCGATGTATCGAGACAGATATAATTGTTGCCTTTGTTAATTAGGATTTTAAAGATATATATAATTAAAGGAATAAATTTATATAAGGAAATAATTATGAATTATAAAGATTTAGAAAATATTGAATATGTTTATCTTGAGAAAATATATGAAATTCAGGATAACTATCTTCGACTTACATTCGATAGATGTAAAATAGAAAAAGATATAGATCAAATAAATAATGATGATGAATTATGCACATATGGTTCATTTGAAGTTGACTATACACTGCCTTTAATACAGATAGATTTTGATTGGTATATCGGATATTCAGTATTGAACGAGTGTTTTACTGTACGGGATAATTATGAAAAATTCATAGGTAAGACGTTTAGAATTTATACCAAGTCAAGATATTTAGATTTTATAAAGGCTGGCACAATTGCATCGGTTGATTATCCGGGACCTTTTAAACATTATGGAATTGTTTGTCTAAATCATATTATTGATGTAGTGTCAGCTAACGAACCGATAATAAAAGAAATACAAAGGCAAAATAACAACATATAATATTATATATAACTAACATAGATTTATGCCGGCTGATATGCCGGCTTTTTTATTTTAGTTAAAATAAATAATAATTTTAATGAATATATTTTATTAAGTATGAATTTTTCATATCCGCAATAAATATATATAGTTATGAACTATTTGTAAGGGGGCACTTTAAATGGATGCAAATTTATTTGACAATTCTGTCAGGTTTGAAGTAAAAACGGACAATTTAAATATCAAAACAACATGCTATGAAAGCGTAAAAATTCCTGATTATAAGGGCAGCGTATACAAAATGCTGGCATCATCACAGTCGGCAGACATTACGGATGTAAAAGTAAAAGACAGTAAAATTTATATTGAAGGCATTGTGAACGTACTTGCGATGTACGAAACGGAAGAAGGAGAATTTGAAAGCATTACAATTCCCGCCGCCTTTAATGTAAGTTCAGAATTTGATTATCCCGAAGGCGCGTATAATCATATGTACAACGCAAATGTTGAAGATGTTGAGCTTAAGACGATGAAGAACAGAAAAATAGAAGCGGAATGCATAGTAAATATATCGGGACTAAGCGCAGTCGGCATAGAGGCTAAAACTCTGGACAGCGCGAATATTGCCGGGGAAATGATGTATAAGCATGACGATATTGAACACACGAAAGCCGCTACTCACAGCGAAGAAAAATCTGTAAGAGACAGTATATTTGTAGGTGAAGCAGCCGGAGATTTGGAAGTTGTAGGCATAAACTGCTACCTTGCCGATATTTCCCACAGTCTGAGCAATGTAGGAATACTATACAATGCTTCTATTAAAGGAAACGTAGTATGCTTTACGGAAAAAGAAAATGCATACAAAAGCTTTCCTATTGATATGCCGTTTAATTGCTTTATTGAAAGAAGCGCGTTATCAAGCATAGATTATTATAGTGTTTTCGCTGTAATAATTACTAAGAACGCAGAAATTGACATTAACGCAGAAGAATGTTACATAAACGTTGATCTTACATTAAGAACAACAGCATATATGTTCCAGACCGTTAAGAGCAGAGTTCTTGCCGACGCATTTGTAAAAGCAGTAAAAACTACAGCGGAATATGAAAAACAAAAAGCATTTTTGGTAAAAAGCAAAGATATAAAATCTGTTCAGCTCAGCAAAGAAGTAATACTGCCCAATGCTACAAAAGCGTTATTATTTAATTCTGCGACACTCAGCGCGGAACCGTATGAAGCAAACGGGCAGATGAAATATTCAGGCTCTGCTGATGTATGTTCGGTATTTACATCATATTCGGATGATGAAAAATACATTGTAAGCAATGAAAAGCTTGATTTTGATTTAAACCTTGATATAGCAGGCGATTCATACTATGTATACCCTCAAATAACGTCAACTGATATAAAATATTCATCAAGCAGTATAATAATCAATCTTTCAGTAGATGTTTTAGTGCTGTCATTTGAGGATGTAAATGTTAAAATGGTACAGAACATTTTACCCGCTGCTATAGGTATGTCAGCAAAAGATACATACGATATTATTATCCATTACGTTCAGCCGGATGAGGAGTTATGGGATATAGCCAAAAAGTATCTTTCAAGTCCCGAGCAGATAATGGCTGATAATAATATAAAAAATAAAGAAGAAATAAAGAATTACACCCCTCTTATAATTTCATAAATTACCACAATAACCGCCTTTAAGGCGGTTTTTTGTTTTGTAAAAAATTTGTAAACATATACTTGCACAAAAACCAAAAATAACCTTGAAAGTCAAAATTATGAGTATTATAATGTTTGTGCAAGGAGGATGCATATATGCCTAGACCGAGAAAAAACAAGCGCATCTGCAAAGTGCCTGAATTTAAATATTTCATATGCGGAAGCGGACAAGCCGCCACGATTAATATGACATGCGAAGAATATGAGTGCATAAGACTTATTGATTTTGAAGGGCTTGATCAAAATGAATGCGCAGTAATTATGGGAGTCGGACGCTCATCTGTCCAACGCTTATATGAAAGCGCACGAAAAATTATCGCAAACTCTTTAGTCGAGGGAAAGAGAATAAAGATAGAGGGCGGAGAATACGACGTTTGTCCATATTCAAAAGATACGTATTGGTCATGCAACAAAAATTGTATGAAAGATAAAAATAAATCAAAAAAATCTTTATAAAAAGAGCTTATGAACATAAGCTCTTTTTTATTTATAAATTAACAAATATTCAGGTTGTATCATATAATGTAAAATAAAATAAGAAGGGGTAATAATATGATTGAAAATAAACCTGTTAAATGTGAAACATGTAAAAGTGAAAGTAAAATAGAAGCAAAAAGAACAAAAGACGGTAAAACAGTTTACTTTATAAATACGCCGTCTAAGCCTTGCTGCAGCGGCAGAGCATCAGGAATAGTTTTACCGAAAAAGTAAATTAACTTAAATTTAAAATAATCCAATTACAAAATAATTTGCTAAAGGATTATTTTAAATTATTTTGTATTGAAATAAGGGATTTTTGCTTACGTGGCAATTACTGAAACCACGCATATAATATATAAGAAAAAGAGGGGAAATAAAAATGGCTGAATGTAAATCGTGTTTGGATAATTCAAATGTTTTAGAACAAAATTCAAACAAGGGCGTTATTTATTTAATTCATCCGCCTTTAAAACCTGGATGCACAAGCGGAGCCAGAAATAAGTATTCGCTGATTGATATTAATTTAGACTTCTTAAACAAT
>JAAZOI010000013.1 GCA_012797825.1 Eubacteriaceae bacterium
ACGTATGAGTGAAGGCTGGGTAAACAATAATATGTTTTGCCCAAGATGCGGTAATCTTAAAGTTGAACAGTTTACTAATAATGAACCAGTAGCTGATTTTTAGTAAGCGAATAAATGACGGTGCATATAATTCTATGATAGTAAGAATAACCAGTAACACAAACCCCGATTTTTTATTTCTTAATTATTTGCCTAATGAGTATAAAGTTACCTCATTTGTTGTAGTACCGAAGCACTTTTTTGTACCTGATATTATTGAGAAACGCAAACCATTGTCTGAATATGCAAGAAGGGCAGGTTGGGTAGGTTGTAATATTTTATTAAATTCAATTCCCTCTCAAGGTCGTATTTTTATTATAAATAATGGCGTTGCAAATGATAAAAAAGAGATTGTAGAGCAGTTAAATCGCAGTCGCTTATTAGAAACGAAAGACATTAATGCCAGAGGATGGCTGCTGGACGTTTTAAACTGTATAAATAATATAAATTCTGATGTATTTACACTAGAAAAAGTTTATGAATATGAATCTTTGCTGTCAGCAAAACATCCTGAAAATAATAATGTGAAAGCAAAAATTCGCCAGCAGCTTCAGTTTTTACGTGATAAAGGATACATAGAATTTCTTGCTCGCGGACAATATAAAAAATTATAATTTACGGGGTTTATATCTAATGAAACGAAAGTTTGTTGTGGCAATTGAAGAAATGGTTGTACAAGAGTTTGAGTTATTTGCGGAAAACGGGGAAGAGGCTATGGAAAAAGCAGAAAAAAAATATTGGTTGGGAGAATTTGTTCTTGAGCCTGGAAATGTTTCTTTTAGGCAAATGGCAATAATGAAACCGGATAATGAATTTACGGAATGGGTTGAATTTTAATTTGAATTAATAGAATATAAATATAATATCTGTTTTTAAAATCTTTATGATATTCTGTATTTAACCAGCGGAGCATATATGAAAGAAAGACTAATCGCGTATTTAATAATTTTACTGCTTGTAATTATATCAGACCAGTCTTTGAAGCGTTACTTTTTAAGACATTATGGTCTTAACAGCGTCATGCCTTTAAAAAACAGAAGATACAGAATATGCGTGATGAAAAACAAAGGGGCTTTTTTGGGACTTGGAAAAAAATATCCCGCAGTTGTGGCGTTAATTACTGCGGTATTGATACTTGTTTTATTGATTTACTGCCTGGTATCGGATGAGCCTGTAATAATGCGCTGCGCGCTTGCCGCTCTGCTAAGCGCCGCCGTGTCAAACCTTATAGACAGAATAGCGTATAAAGGCGTTATAGACTATCTGAGTATCAGAATAATAAACAGAAATATTGTAGTCAATCTTGCCGACATAATAATCTTCGCTAGCGCGGCAATATATCTCATTTCAGATTTATTTTATAAATAATTTACATAGCTTTTAAGCAAGGTGTTTTATCGGTGTGTTTATCAGCTGATATGTCTACTTTTGTCATCTGTTTTTCAAGATTTTTTCTTGACGTTGAAAGCATTAATTTAATTCTGTTTTCCTGATTTATTTTTGTCGCTCCCGAGTCGTAGTCTATTGCAACTATATTCGAGTCGGGGAAATTCTTCTTTATCTTTCGTATCATGCCTTTGCCTACTACATGGTTAGGCAGACACCCAAAAGGCTGCGTGCAGATTATATTATCTACTCCGCAGTCTATAAGTTCAAGCATTTCAGCGGTTAAAAGCCAGCCTTCGCCCATTTTGTTGCCTGTGCTTACATAGCCTTTAACAAGGGCTCTTATATGCTCAAACTTCTGCATCGGTCTAAATGATGAATGTTTCTTTATATTGTGCGTTACCTGCGCCTGAAGCGAATAAATAGCGTTTAATGCTATTTTCATTACTTTGCTCATAATAAATTTCACATTATACAATTCATTGTCGTGCACTGTGTTGTACATCGCGTAGAGCACAAAATCAAGTAATGACGGAACTACAACTTCAGCGTCTTCGCTGTGAAGGAAGTCTTCTAAATTGTTGTTTCCAAGCGCCGCGTATTTAATGTAAATTTCACCGACAACGCCCACTTTAACTTTGGGCTTTTTGTCAAGTTTAATCGCGGCAAAGTCTTTCACAATGCCCTCAAAATTCTTTCTGGCTTTTTTGGGAAGAAAGTTTTTTGAACTTTTCATTTGAATGTTTATTTCTTCAATCCATTTATCTAAAACTTTTTGCGTATCGCCGATATTTACTTCATACGGTTTTGTCTGGTTACTAAGCCACATAAGCAAATCGCCGTAAATAACAGCGTATAAAAACTGCACCGCCATTTTTAATGTCATTTTAAAGCCCGGGTTTTTCTCAAGCCCTACGGCGTTAAATGAAATAACGGGGATGTAGTCCATATTATGGTTTTTAAGCGTTTTTCTTATAAGATGTATATAGTTTGAAGCCCTGCAGCCGCCGCCTGTCTGACTCATTATAAGAGCCGTTTTATTCAAGTCATAATTTCCGCTTTTAACGGCGTGCATAAGCTGACCTGTAGTCAAAAGCGCGGGGTAGCATATGTCATTATGAACATCGCGAAGTCCTTCTTCTATTATTTCATGTCCTATAGTATCAAGCAGCTCCGCCTTATATCCGTGCAAATGAAATACGTTTTGCATAAACCCGAAATGGATTGGAAGCATCATAGGCATAAGCAAAGTGTAATCTTTTTTCATTTCTTTTGTAAATAACAGGCGTCCCTTATTATCGTATATCAGCTTAGCCATTTTTAAATCCTCCATTTCTTGCTTGGTCTATAGCCGCTATCAGGCTTCGGATTCTTATTCTTGCGGCACCTAAATTGTTTATTTCATCTATTTTTATCTGAGTATATATTTTGCCTTCTTTTTCAAGTATTTCTCTTACTTCATCTGTTGTAACCGCGTCAAGCCCGCATCCGAACGAAACCAGTTGTATTAGGTTCATATTATCTTTGTCTTTAATATACCTAGCGGCAGCGTAAAGTCTTGCGTGATATGTCCATTGGTTCACAACCGTACACGGCTGTTTTTCAGCATATGTGCTGATGCTGTCTTCGCTTAACACCGCAAGATTAAGCGATGTAATGAGTCTGTCTATTCCGTGATTTATTTCAGGGTCAATATGGTAAGGTCTTCCTGCCAGCACAATAATATCAAGATTATTTTCTTGAGCGTATTTCATGCTTTTCTGACCATATTCCAAAATAACTTTTTTGTATTCATAATAAGCGTCATATGCCGCTTGAGTTGCTTTTTTGATTTCTTTCTTGGTTATATTATATAGTTTAGATAAACTTTCATATATTTTTTCTTCAAAAACACGCCTGTCATAAATTGCCAGATACGGGTTTAAATATGTTATGCCGCCTAAAACTTCCATATTGCATTCCAATAGCTCAGGGTAGTAGGCTACAACAGGACAGTTATAATGATTATCGCCTTTTTTCTCATCAAAATTATAAGGCATGCAGGGATAAAAAATAGTATCCGCACCTTTTGATAATAAGTTTTCTATATGCCCGTGCATGAGTTTAGCCGGATAGCATACGGTATCTGACGGTATTGTATGCTGTCCTGTCTGATACAATTCTCTTGTAGACACGTCTGATAATACAACCTCAAAACCAAGCGAGGTTAAAAACGTATGATAGAAAGGCAGATTTTCAAACATATTAAGCCCGAAAGGGATACCGATTTTGCCTAATTTTCCGTTTTCGGATTTTAAAGATGTCAAATAATTCAGCTTAAACTCATAAATATTGGGAATATTTTTATTTTTCGCGTCGCTTCCAAGTGCTCTTTCACAGCGGTTTCCGGAAATAAATTTTCTGTTGTTCTCAAATGTGTTTATGGTAAGTTTGCATTTATTTGTACATCCCGAACATGTTGCGGCTTTTGATGTATGCACAAAATGATTCAATTGTTCAAGCGTTAAAATGTCCGACTTATCTTTTTTTAATTGCATGGATGCAACGGCGCACCCGTACGCTCCCATAAGCCCCGCTATTGAGGGTCTTGTTACAGATTTACCTGTTTCTATTTCAAAGCTTCGCAGGATTGCGTCATTTAAAAACGTGCCGCCCTGAACTACAATGTGGTTTCCTATTTCATCCGCATTTCTTGCTCTTATTACCTTATATAAAGCGTTCTTTATAACGCTTATTGCAAGTCCTGCCGAAATGTCCTCAATACTCGCACCGTCTTTTTGCGCCTGTTTTACAGAAGAATTCATAAAAACTGTGCATCGAGAACCTAAATTCACCGGGTGCGCAGACTTCAAGGCAAGCGCAGTGAATCGCACCATATCATATCCAAGCGCGCGCGCGAATGTTTCTATAAAAGAGCCGCACCCCGAAGAACATGCTTCGTTTAGAACTATAGAGTCAATGGCATTATTTTTAATTTTAAAACATTTTATATCCTGACCGCCGATATCAATTATGAAGTCGACCTCGGGGTTGAATTTTTTTGCCGCTATGAAATGAGCCATAGTCTCAACAAGCCCTGAATCTATGTTAAAAGCGTTTTTAATTAAATCTTCTCCGTAACCTGTAACCGTGCTGCCTTTAATTTTTATTCTGTCCGCGCATAATTCATATATTTTTTTCAGCTGATCAAGCACTATCGGTACTGGCTCGCCCGCGTTAAGAGTGTAAAAAGAATAAAGTATTTTACAATCTGATGTTATCAGCACCATTTTTGTTGTTGTGCTGCCCGCGTCTATGCCTAAATACGCATCCCCGCAATATGCGGATATATCGGCTTTTTCAACATCCGTAACATTATGTATGTTTTTAAAATCTTCATATTCCGCTTCGTCTTTAAATAATGGGGGAAGAGTCTCTATTATCGTTTTTGCGTTCGCGGCATCCGTAAGTCTTTTTATTATATCGTCATATTTATGCTTTTGATTATTAACAGAGTGGATTGCCGCGCCGATTGCTATATAATACTGCGAATTTTCAGGGAAAATTGCGCCGTC
>JAAZOI010000103.1 GCA_012797825.1 Eubacteriaceae bacterium
GACTGCGGGCGATGTCGCCGCTATATAAGGACAGGAGGAAAAATTAACATGGATTACACAGAAAAAGTAATAGATCATTTTAAAAATCCCAGAAACGTAGGAGAACTTAAAGACGCCAACGCAATAGGCAGAGTAGGCAGCCCTTCTTGCGGAGACAAGATGGAAATGTACTTAAAGATAGAAGACGGCATAATAAAAGACGCTAAATTTATGACATTCGGATGCGCCGCGGCTATTTCATCAAGCAGCGTGGCAACTGAACTTTTAAAAGGTATGACTATTGAAGAAGCAAAAAAGCTGACTAATCAGCAAGTAGTGGAAAAATTGGGAGGGCTTCCGGAAGCTAAAATCCACTGTTCGGTAATGGTGGAAGAAGCTGTAAAAGCGGCGCTTGAGGACTACTATAAAAGAAAATAGATTAAGTAAACATAATAACGGGAGCAGTCATCTGCTCCTGTTTGGTATATTTATTATCTGCTAATGTATTATAGTAATTATTTATTGGCAGAGCAATGATGCTGTATGTTTCTGTGCTCTTTAATAAATATATCCGCAATGTTTATTCCGCATAAGCTGCATACTGACGTTAAAGAAAGAATGCATTTTCCTATCTGAGCCTCTATTTTTTCACGGCATTCGTCGCAAGCAGAATTTATATATAATTTCATCAATTGATCATAGTTTATATTTTTAAGCTCGTATTCAAGGGTGTCGTAAGATTTAATGCAACCGCACTGTATTTCACATTGTGTAATGACATTAAAAAGATTATAGGAATTTTCATTGAGTTCTTTTAAAATTTCACTCATATTTTGTTTATTTGTCACTTTGTCGTCAACATATGCTTGGAAAATATCAATAAGCAACATAGCACAAACTCCTTTTACACCTTTATAAGTCAATTTCATTATATGGTTTGTCTTGTGTTAATGTCAACAATAAGAAAACACAAAATTTCGACAATTACATGATAAATGCATCTGATTTTTATACGAATAAATTTTAACAATGTGTCTTTGACTATTAAAAGAATTTGTATTATAATAATCTAATATAGAAATGAGGCTTTATTATGTATAAGGTAGGAGAAATGGTGGTACACCCACTATATGGCGCAGGGATTATAAATAGTATAACAATAGATAACATGTATGAGTTAAAACTGGATAGCGGAAGAATGGTTATGTCTGTACCTATTGATAGCGCAGAGCAAGTAGGGCTGCGAAAAGTACATACTTCCGCCGAAATAAATGTATTGCTTGATAAAATTAAAGCGGACAGCCGTGAAATAGATTTAAACTGGTCTAAAAGATATAAAGATAATTTGGAAAAAATAAAAAGCGGCAAACTTTTGCTTGTTAGTCAGGTAGTGACTGATTTAATTAAAATCGACAGAAGCAAGGGGCTTTCTACCGGGGAAAAGAAGATGCTTAATAATGCTAAAAAGATATTAGTAAGCGAAGTAGCATGTGTAAAAGAATTATGTGAAAAAGATGCGGAAAAGCTAATATACAGCATTATTAAAACCAATTAAACATCATGTGGAGGAAAATTTGAAGACAGCAGTTAAGTTACTGTCAGCTATTATAGGAATTATAATCGGGTATCAAACCAGTTATTTTCTTATTGAAAACGGGATACTAACAAAGTTAATCAACAGGACAATAACAAGCCCTTATGATTATATTATAAGTTCTGTTTTTGCTGCAATTTGCGGCTTGATTTTATTGTTTTTAACACCTTACATAATTGACACAATAAACAAAATCTCAAAAAATCTGCTAAAAAAACTAAGGTCATATTCTGTATGGGATTTAGTGCTTGGAATAGTAGGACTTACTGTCGCGTTAGTAATAGGGGTGCTTTTAAGCATACCTATAAATAACCTTTCAATACCGGATATTTTAAAGAACGTTATTATAATATTAATATATATTGTTTTGATTTACGTTTTAGTTTCACTTGCAACGCTTAAACGCTCCGAATTTCAAAATATATTTAAGCCAGCAACAGAGAGAGACAAGGAAAAAGAATCTAAAAAAAGCAAACATGATTTGAAATTAAAAATACTTGACACTTCCGCGATTATTGACGGAAGAATACTTGATATTTTTAAAAGCGGCTTTATTGAAGGGGTTATTGTCATACCCGAATTTGTATTGTCGGAGCTGAGACATGTTGCTGACTCATCTGATGATTTGAAGAGACAAAGGGGAAGAAGAGGGCTTGACATACTTGGCAGAATACAGACAGAATTAAGCCTTGAAGTAAGAGTAGTTGATAAAGATTATCCGCAGATTGACGAGGTTGACGTAAAACTTGTTAAATTGGCATTTGATATGGGCGGCAAGATAATAACAAATGACTTTAATTTAAATAAAATTGCCCAATTTCAAGGCGTAAGCGTTCTTAATGTAAATGAACTTGCTAATGCGGTAAAAACTATTTTGCTTCCGGGGGAAGAAATGGAAATTATGATAATTAAAGAAGGGAAAGAAAACAATCAGGGTATAGGCTATTTGGATGACGGAACCATGATTGTAGTTCAAGGAGGCAAAAAGTATATAGGCGAAAATAAAGCCATTATGGTAACAAGTGTTTTACAGACTGCTGCAGGCAGGATGGTATTTGCTAAACCCAGATGAGAAGTTCGCTTTCTATGAATAATATTGTTACAGCCATTATTGCAGCAGGAGGGTCAGGCAGCAGGATACCCTCTCAGATAAGCAAGCAATATCTGCCGCTTGATAATAAGCCCGTTATAGTATACAGTTATGAAGAATTAGCTAAGAGCCATAAAGTGGACGCTGTTATTATAGTAGCTGCAGAGAACGAAATAAGCATATGCGAAAGCATTATAGCTAAATTCAAAGTAAATGATAAACCGGTAAAAATAGTGCCGGGCGGAAGCAGCAGACAGAAATCGGTATTATGCGGACTTAATGCATGCGATGAAAATACAAAAATTGCGCTAATACATGACGGAGCCAGACCTTTTATAACAAACGCAATGATTGATGACTGTATAAAAACAATGGATAAATATAAAGCTTGCAGCGTAGGCGTAAGCGCCATAAATACAATAAAACAAGTTGATGATAATAATGTAGTTATAAAAACGCTTGACAGATGCAAAATATGGGAAGTTCAGACTCCGCAATGCTTTGATTATAAGTTAATACGCGATCTTCATATAAAAGCTGAAGAAAACAATATTAACGTAACTGACGATTGTACACTTGCGGAAATTAATAATATAGAAGTAAAAATGATTAACGGAAGTTATGACAATATAAAAATAACTGTTGCCAGAGATTTATTTACAGCACAAGAAATAATAAAACAATTTAAGCGAGGTTGATACTATGAGTTTAACTAACGAAAAAATTATTAAAATGTATACAAGAATGGTAACGGCCAGATTACTTGAAGAGATGCTGAATGAAATGTTTAATGAGGGTATGCTGCACGGCACAACACATTTAGGTATAGGACAAGAGGCTTCGGGAGTAGCGCCGTGTATGACATTAATGGAAGGCGATAAAATTACATTAACTCATAGAAATCATGTCGGATGCGTCGGAATAGGCATGGATGTCAAGAAAATTCTTGCCGAAATGTTTGGAAAAGAAACAGGCGTGTGCGGCGGATACGGCGGCAGCATGCATATGGTTGATTATGAAAAAGGCAATATGTTTGCAAGCGGAGTTGTTGGCGGAGGACTCGGCATAGCGGTCGGAGCAGCGCTAAAAATGAAATACAAAGGCGAGGCTAACATAGTAATATGTTTTATAGGCGACGGTGCGACTAATGAAGGTATGTTTCATGAAGCTTTAAATCTTGCGTCTATATGGAAACTGCCTATTGTTTTCTTTGTAGAAAATAACGGATATGCGGTATCAATGCCTACTTATAGAAGCATGAATTTACAAAACATTGAAAAAAGAGCGGAATCATACGGAATGCGTTCTATAATTGTTGACGGAAACAATGCAATTGATATATATAATATGACATTTTCGGCTGTGCAATCTGTACGAGAAGGATTCGGCCCTATGTTTATTGAAAGCAAGACTTACAGAATATGCGGGCATTCGCGCAGCGATACGGAACAGTTATACAGAAATCAGAAAGAAATGGATTATTATCTTGCAAAATGCCCTATAAAAAGACTTGAAGAATATATGCTGAAAAACAACATAGCAAAAAGCGAGATGCTTAAAGAAATAAACACCCAGGTTATGGATGAATTAAAACAGGCAGTATTATATGCGCAAAACAGTCTGGAACCGTCTTTGGAAAATATAGGCAAATACGTGTATGCAAAGTGAGGATCTGAAAATGAAAGAGATAACATACAGAGAAGCAATAAATGAAGCGCTTGCCGAGGAAATGACACGTGATGAGAACGTTATATTGATGGGTGAAGATATCGGGCTGTACGGGGGCAATTTTCAGGTAACAAAAGACCTTATATTAAAATTCGGAGATAACAGAGTAATGGATACGCCTGTAAGCGAAGCGGTAACCGCCGGATGCGCTGTCGGGGCTGCGATGAGCGGTCTTAGACCCGTAATAGAGGCGACATTTTCGGATTTTGTAACGCTTATGATGGATAACCTTGTAAATCAAGCCGCTAAAATACATTATCTGTCTGCCGGAGAAATAAACGTTCCAATGGTTTTGCGTCTGCCGGTAGGATGCGGAACAGGCGCTGGCGCACAGCATTCTCAAAGTCTGGAGGCATGGATGTGCCATGTGCCGGGACTTAAAGTAGTGTTCCCGTCTAACCCATATGAAGCAAAAGGACTTTTGAAAGCGGCAATAAGAGACGATAATCCGGTAATTTTCTGCGAGCATAAACTGTTGTATCCGACAGCGGGAAGTGTGCCGGAAGAAGACTATACAATACCTTTAAGCCAGGCAAATATAGTAAAAAAAGGTACGAGCCTTACTATGATTGCATACGGATATTCCGTACAAAAATGTCTTGTAGCGGCAATGCAATTAAAACCTAAAGGAATTGACATTGAAGTTATAGACTTACGTACACTGCATCCTTTAGATGAGGATACTATACTTGAGTCGGTTAAAAAAACAGGCAGGGTAATTATTGTTCACGAGGCTGTGAAAACAGGTGGAGTAGGAGCCGAAATTTCCGCGCTTATTGCGGAAAAAGCGTTTTCTTATTTAAAAGCTCCGATACTGAGAATAGCGGGAATGGACATACCCATACCTTTTAATAAAACTATGGAGCAGGCTTGCGTTCCGCAGATTTTAGACATTAAAAAAGCAGCAGAGAGAATGATGAGAAGGTAATAATTCTCTGCAATGATTATAATATATTATGAGGACTGAATATGCGGATTGGAATAGGCTATGACGCTCACAGGCTTGAAAAAGACAGGCGTCTTATATTGGGCGGAGTGGAAATAGAGCATGAGAAAGGACTTTTAGGTCATTCCGATGCAGACGTGCTTGTACACGCTATTATGGACGCGCTGCTGGGAGCGGCCGCTATGGGCGATATAGGCAAACATTTTCCCGATACGGATATTAAATATAAAGACATTAACAGCATGAGCCTGCTTAGGCAAGTGTATCAGATGCTTGCAACGCAAGGTTATAAGATTGTAAATATAGACAGCGTTATTATAGCGCAAAAGCCTAAACTCGCGCCGCATATTGAAAAAATGCGTGAAAATATCGCGAACAGTTTATATATGGATATATCCGATATTTCAATAAAAGCTACAACAGAAGAAAATATGGGATTTACCGGAAGAGAGGAAGGCATAAGCGCGAAAGCCGTATGCCTTATAGAAAAAATCAAATAGGGAAAGGCAAAAAATGATAAAAATTTATAATTCGCTTACTAATAAAAAGGAAGAATTTTTACCGATAGAAAAAGGTCATGTAAGAATGTATTCATGCGGACCTACTGTATATAATTATTTTCATATCGGAAACGCAAGGCCTTTTATTTTTTTTGATGTAGTAAGAAGATATTTGCAATACGCAGGATACGATGTTAAATTTATTCAAAATTTTACTGATGTTGACGATAAAATTATAAACAGGGCAAATGAGGAGGGAACGAACCCGAAGGCTCTTTCCGAAAAATATATAGAAGAATATTTTAAAGACGCTGACGCATTAGGTATAAAAAGAGCCGACGCTCATCCTAAAGTCAGCGATAATATTGAGCAGATAATTTCGCTTATACAAAAGCTTATTGATAAAGGCATGGCATATGAAAAAAACGGCAACGTTTATTACAGAGTGAGCTCTTTTGCTGATTACGGTAAACTGTCAAAACAGGATATAAACGACTTGGAAGCCGGCGCAAGAGTGGAAATAAGCGATGAGAAAGAAGACCCGCTTGATTTTGCGCTGTGGAAAAAGAAAAAAGAAGGCGAAATATACTGGGACAGCCCGTTCGGGCAGGGAAGACCAGGCTGGCATATAGAATGCTCAGCTATGGCTCTTTCATACTTAGGAGAGCAAATTGATATTCACGGCGGCGGAGCAGACTTAATATTTCCGCATCATGAAAATGAGATAGCGCAAAGCGAAGGAGCGACAGGAAAGCAATTCTCTAAATACTGGATGCACAACGGCTATATAAATATAGATAACAAAAAAATGAGCAAGTCTCTGGGTAATTTTTTTACAGTCAGAGATATTGCTGCGGATTTTGATTTATCAACAGTAAGATTTTTCATTTTGAGCGCACATTACCGCAATCCTATTAACTTCAGCAGGGATTTAATAAAAGCGGCGGAAAACTCGCTTGAGCGTATTTATAATGCGAAAAACAATCTTGATTATTTGATTTCATTAAATAAAAATCCGAAGACGGA
>JAAZOI010000104.1 GCA_012797825.1 Eubacteriaceae bacterium
CGTATATGTTTTTTATATATTTTTCAAGCCCCCAGAAGCAGCCGCCCGCTAAATAAATTGATTTAATATTTTGCATAAAAATACTCCAATGTTAAAATTTAATTATATTATAATCAATTTCAGCTTTTTAATAAATCCCGGTTAAAGAATTACTCGTTTAATTTTTGTCAATTTTATGATATAATAAAAACAATTTACTTTACAGATTTTACGAGGGAACTTAATGTATAATAAAGCAATATCAAAAAAAGTAGTTACAGTTTTCGGCGCAGCCGCAATAGTAATAATAATTTTAATAGTGTTAATGATATATTCGATATTAAAAGATATGAAAATGACAAGGCTGGCAATAGCGCTTGACGATGCGCACGTTCAGGCAATTACAGATGCCGGATTCACGAAAGATGAAGACGGGCATGCATATATAAAAAATGATATAATCATGTCATTCGAGATAAACACAAAAGGCGATAATCAATACAATTTTCCTTATGTATCTATGGTTTTTATGAAATCAAGCGAAAATATTCAATCAGAAATATTAATATACGATGCGCGAAATAAACTTTATAAATACAATCAAGTAGATGCAAGCAACAAAAAATACGAGCTTACTTTAAATGAAAATCTAGAAATATCGGAAGTCAAAGTACCGGGTAAAAATGATCAGTCGGATACTGCAAAGCAGAATGAGCTGAGAGGCGCAATAATAGACAGACTCGAAAAATTTTATAACACATTCGGCTTCAGCGCTGAAAACGCGCTTGGACTTAACTGCCCGCAGGAAGTTACAGACGGCGCAGCGGCAAATACGACATTTGGGATGGGCTATATTACCAAATTCTGCACACAAAGCGATCAAGGATATAAGTATTCAAGTTCTGATGAAAAATTACAGCTGCTTGTATTCCCCAACGGCGGCGAAAGCTACGACTATCCTTACATGACTATTATCGATAAAACGCTGAATGTAAACACCACATTTGTTCCTCAGACGAATACCATTTTATGCAACTACGCGCAAGGAGAAACACTTATAAACGTGGCGTATGATATAAAGAGCGAGACAATAGTGCTGTATAAAGAGGGCGGACTTAATAGAACAGAAAAATACGCCAATGACGCTGTTACAAAAAATAAAATAAAAAATATTTATGAGACGGAGATAAAAAATATTCAGAATATTTTCAGCTTGAGCCCCGACATGCTGTTGAGACATAATCAGCCGTTTGATTTTTCTGCGACGCAGGAAGATACCGAAAACAACACAGACAATACGACAGATCAGACAACAGACCAAACTACGGATCAAACTACACAACAGCCTAACTCGACAGAAGAGCAGAACAGAATAGACAGTGAAAACCCGTAAAAGAGCTAAAATATTTACATTGAGGTCAGTGTGAAAGAAAACATAATAAATTCCGCGAAAAACGAGCATATAAAATATTTAAGCAAACTGAAAATGAAAAAATACCGCGACGAGTACGGATTGTATTTAATTGAAGGTGATAAGATAATACAGGAAGCGCGACACGCTGGAGCGGAATTTGTATATATAATATACGATGACAGATATAGCTCTAACACAATAGAAGCAAAACACAGACTGTACGTAAGTAACAGCATATTAAAAAGCGTATCCTCGCTTGACAGCCCTCAGGGCATAATAGCCGCGGTAAGAATAAAAGAAAATGATTATAATATAACGGATGGCAGATGGTTATTGCTTGATGAAATAAGAGACCCGCAAAACGCCGCAGCTATAGTGCGAAGCGCAGACTGCGCGGGATTTGAAGGCGTAGTGTTTGCAAATAACAGCGTTGATATATATAACGAAAAGTTTTTAAGAGCGGCAATGGGCAGCAATTATCATATTAAACTTATAAATTCAAAAAATATAGACACAACTTTATCATATTTTAAAGATAAGAATTATCATATTCTGGGAGCGGACTTGCAGGGTAATGAGAGCTGTGAAATAAAAGGAGATAAAATTCTCCTTGTTATAGGCAACGAGTCAAACGGGA
>JAAZOI010000105.1 GCA_012797825.1 Eubacteriaceae bacterium
AAATTTGTCAATAATATTTATAAATTAATTAGAAATAAATTCCATCATCGCTATATTGGCAAAGTCTTTTCCTTCGTCTGTAAGATAGATACTTTTTTTAGTAACTGCAGCCAATCCTGCCTCAGTTAAATACTGTGTTTCATTATTATATTTCTCTATAAATTCTTGGCCGAAACGTTTTTTATATTCTTCAAATCTAACGCCTTCTGTTTTTCTTAAAGCCATTATTATAAATTCTTCTTCCTGTTTGTCTTTATCCAACTGCTCAATATCTTCAATAGCGCTGCCGTTGGTCTCTATATCTTCCAAATATTCGTCCATAAATGATGTATTGAAAAACCTGGCTTTATCTTTATATGAATGTGCGGCAAGTCCCAGCCCGATATATTCTTTAATGTCCCAGTAGTTTAGGTTATGCCTGCATTCGAAGCCTTTTTTAGCGCAATTGGAAAGCTCGTACTGAACGTATCCGTTTTCTTTTAGCATCTCGCACGCGGTATGATACATCATCCTGTCTTCAAAATCTTCGCTTTCAATGTCTATGCCTTCATCCATATACAAATCATAAAGCGGAGTTTCTTCCTCTAACTTTAACGAATAGCATGATATATGCTCGCAGCCCTTATCTATTATATATTGAACAGTATTTTCAAATTCCAAAACATCCTGATTATAAAAACCGAATATTATATCAACATTTATATTATCAAATCCCGCGCTTCTGGCGTTTTTAAACGCTTCGTCAAATTCCGCTTTTGTATGCTGTCTTCCTATTTGCTTAAGCATATCATCGCTCGCCGACTGAAGCCCTATACTAAGCCTGTTAATGCCGCATTTTTTATACCTTTCAAAATCTTCTGCGTTTACGTGTCCGCACGGGTTTGCTTCCATGCTTATTTCCGCGTCCGTATCAACATCAAACGTATTGAATATTACGCTCATAAGTTCTTCAATATATCTGACTTCAACATAATTCGGAGTTCCCCCGCCGATATATATTGTGTCAATAATATAATCTGCGTTTAATATGGTTTTATAAGCTTTTATTTCCTCAAACAGCGCCGAAAAATACGGCTCTATGTCTTCATCCGAATTATCAAAAGACACAAAGTCGCAGTATAAGCACTTTTTTTTGCAAAACGGTATATGAACGTATAAAGATATTCTTTTCATTCGTCCAGTTTAAGCACCGAAAGAAACGCTTCCTGCGGCACCTGCACCTTTCCTATTTGTCGCATCTTCTTTTTGCCTTCTTTTTGCTTTTCAAGCAGTTTTCGCTTCCTTGTAATATCGCCGCCGTAACACTTGCTAAGCACGTCTTTTCTCATTGCGCTTACAGTCTCGCGCGCTATTATTTTTCCGCCTATTGCCGCCTGAATAGGTATTTCAAACATCTGTCGCGGTATTTCGTTCTTTAGCTTCTCGGCTACTTTTCTTCCTCTTTCATACGCTTTCTCTCTATGAACAATAAAAGATAGTGCGTCCACTATTTCGCCGTTTAATAATATATCTAGTTTTACAAGTTCGCTTTTTTTATAATTCTTTATAGAATAGTCCAGCGACGCGTACCCTTTAGTGCGTGATTTCAAAGCGTCAAAAAAGTCATATATTATCTCATTAAGCGGA
>JAAZOI010000014.1 GCA_012797825.1 Eubacteriaceae bacterium
ATTGTCTGCAATCATTGATTATTTTACAATAAATCAAGATAATATGCTTCATCGGCTTATACTTATATATGATATTATTAGTTTTTATAATATAATTAATGACAGTAAATCTATTTTAAAACAATCAGGTTAAAAAGTATGCATATTTTACTCGATAAAGAAATAAATTATCTTCTGCGTCTGCTTAATAGCAATAATTTTAAAACATACCTTTGCGGCGGCAGTTTAATTAATATTTTATTTGACAGCAGCTCGTCATCTGCCTTTGATATAATAACTTCCATTCCCGCTGGCATGCTTATCAATATTCTAAAAAATGCCGGATATCAGATACACGTAAATGAAAATTATATTTCTGCAAATAAATATAATACTACATTTAATATATCAATTTTGTCAGATTTAGATGATTATTACAAAAACATACAGTTCACTCCTGAATATTTGCTGGCTGATTGCAGCGGTAATATTATAGATAAATACAATGTTTTAAATGATATAAAAACAAAAACCGTTAAATGCATAAACAATGTTGAAATATGCTTTTCCGATAAAATAAATAAACTTAGAGCGATACGGCTGCTATCTCAGCTTGAAGGTTTTTCATTAGATAATTCAATTATCAATTATATAAAAAATAACCCTGATATTGACGGAGTAAGTAAATGTGTTATTGCCTCGGAAATTAATAAACTCTTGCTTGGAAATAATGTTAAAGAAGCGTTAACTTTGCTTCAACAGACCTGCCTGCTAAAATCCGTTTTCCCTATGCTTGATAATTGCGCATGTGTTATGCAGCATGAATGGCATACAAAAGATGTCTTTAATCATATTGTAGATGTCGTAGGCAATACGCAGGCGGACTTACTTTTAAGGATTGCTGCATTGTTTCACGATATAGCAAAACCGCAATGCAAAGTTCTTGATAACGGCAAGATAAGATTTTACGGTCATGATATTAAATCTGCTGAAATGAGTGCTGAAATATTATATTCATACGGATATAAAGAAGATTTGATTAAAAAAATATATATAATGATAAAATACCATATGAAAAAGAAAAAATTAAGCGATAACGAATTGCTAGAAATGATGGATGACTGCAAACAAGCAGATCTTGATGTTGATTATATTTTTAAACTTCAGTTTGCCGACAATGCCGCAACGCTTGTAACAGACAGAAGCGGAATGTATTATAATCAGGATAGAGTTAAAGAGCTTTTAGTAAATCAGTTAGTATAATATGCAGGGAGAAATAAATGGCGGAAAAGACAACATCAATCAAATATATTAAAGATAATATTAATTCAACTGAATTCCACTTTAAAAAAGAACTCGGCCAGAATTTTCTTATCGATGATAATATCATCAATAAAATTATTGATAATTCAAACATAACAAAAGATGATTATGTCTTGGAAATAGGTCCGGGTATGGGTTCGCTTACTTATTATCTGGCTCAAAAATGCGATAAATTAGTCGCAATCGAAAAAGACGATAA
>JAAZOI010000015.1 GCA_012797825.1 Eubacteriaceae bacterium
ATAAGAAGCAATTTTAATTTAAATAAATGCAGTGAGTTTACTTTCGAAGCCGGCAGAGCCGACTGCATAGATGACGAGAAACTAAACGCCATTAAATCTTCAGGCGCGGACAGAATATGCATAAACGCGCAAAGCATGCACGATGAAACTTTAGATAAAATTGGACGGCATATAAAAATAGACCGATTTTATGAAGCGTATGAAAAAGCCCTGAAATATAATTTCATAAAAAACGTTGATTTGATTTACGGGCTCGAAGGGGAAAATGAAGAAATGTTTTTATCCTCTCTTGACAGGATAATAGCATTAAACCCCGAAAACATTACTATCCATTCGCTTTCGTATAAGAGAAACTCGCAGATATTTGAAAATAAGAATTTCATATCTTCATCCGGCTTTGATAAGTCATATAAAATATTGGATAATAACAATTATCAACCTTATTATTTATACAGGCAGAAATACACCGCAAACGGAGCTGAAAACACGGGATTTTCTCGTCCCGGATATGACGGCATATACAACAGATTAATAATTTCCGAGCGCATAGGAGTAATCGGGCTCGGAGCCGGAGCGGCAGGCAAGATATATGATAAGCAAACGGATAATATTAAACGCGTCGCGGGATATAAAAATATTGATTTATATATAAAAAATACTCAGGACGCAATAGATAAAAAACGCAGAACATACGGCTTTATTTAAACAGCATTATTTTATTGACATATTAAAAATTTGTAAATATAATTATTAAATAAATTTCATAAGGCAATGAAGAAGAAAAGTACCGTAGGTAATTGCATTCAGAGAGAGTATGTATGCTGAAAATACTTTGCAGTAATTACGGGAAGAACACTTACAGCCTCGGCGGATGAAATATAGTAATTTGCCGCGTACAATGCGTTAAATTAAAAAGATAGTTTTATAACTAATCAGGGTGGCACCGTGGAAAATATTCTGCCCCTGGCGAGCATCGCCGGGGGTTTTTTAATTATATTTTAATAAGGAGAAGATTATGGCAATTACAGCGCCGAAAGGAACTAAAGATATACTGCCGCAGGAAAGCGCGGTTTGGATTAAGCTTGAAAGCATAATAAGAGAAATTTGTTCTTATTACACATATGAGGAAATAAGGACGCCGATGTTTGAAAAAACTGAGCTGTATGTGCGGGGAGTAGGGGATGATACAGATATTGTACAAAAAGAAATGTACACTTTTACTCACAGGGATAAAGAAAATTTTTCCTTAAAACCCGAAGCGACAGCTGGGGTGGTGCGCGCATACATTGAGAACAAGCTCTACAGCCTGCCTCAGCCTATTAAAATGTATTACATCACACCGTGCTTCAGAGCTGAAAAGCCGCAAAAAGGGAGATACAGACAATTCCATCAGTTCGGAATAGAAGCTCTCGGCACAACATCCGCCTCTGTTGACGCCGAAGTAATGGCGGTTGCCCACAGCCTTTTTAAGCAATTAAATATTAAAGATATAAAACTGTATATCAATTCCGTAGGATGCGGCGTATGCAGAAAAAAATATTATGAAAAATTAAAAAAGTTTATTTCTCAAAGACTTGACAGCCTATGTTTTGACTGCAAGAACAGATATGAGAAAAACCCGATGCGCATTCTTGACTGCAAAAATGAAGAGTGCATAGCTACACTTGCGGGAGTGCCTTATATGATAGATTACTTATGCGATGACTGCAAGGACCATTTTGAACAGGTA